>NZ_JAAVTY010000149.1:0-2788 GCF_018642185.1 Candidatus Rhabdochlamydia sp. W815
AGTTTCTGATGTCTTCTAGGATTAAAGTGCACTATCTCCCTCCTTATTCGCCGAATTTGAATCCTATTGAACGCTTGTGGAAGATCTTAAAGGAAAAGAAGGTATACAATCGATATTACGAAACGTCGGTGACTTTTTTTCAGGCAATTAGAGGATTCTTCTTAGAAGAGATACCGAAAATAACAGATATTTTGAAATGTAGGATAAACGACAAGTTTCAAGTCGTTGACTTAAATCCCATTAAGCTAGCCGTTTGAATCGGCACTAGTATATTACGGCTTCTAAGAGCCAACTCATTTGTCGTCTTTACCTATTTCTTCGGTTTTCTCCTGCAAAAAATTTTAGTCACTTTTCCTAATGTTTTTATTTCTAAAAAAATGCGTTTTTAAGCTGCCTTTGGCTCACCGTAAATAAATTCTTTGCTCTATCTGGTTTTCATCACATACTCGATCGAAAATGTGTGTAAAAGCATATAAATCTTGTTGCCTATGGGTAAATTGGATGCCGTTATCTGTCAAAATAGTATGGATTTTATAGGGAAGAATTTGGATGAGATTCCGCAAAAATTGGGCAGCAAGAGCCTTACTAGTTTGAGGATGAGCCTCTACGTAAGCAAATTTGGAGATCCTATCAATAGCTACAATGAGATAAAGCTTTCCTTCTTGGGTACGCACCTCAGCAATATCAATATGAATATGAATATGAATATAGTGGTTCCGATTCAATCGTATAGAAAAATATAGGATTAACGACAAGTTTCAATTCGTTGACTTGAACCCCATTAAGCTAGCCGTTTGAATCGGCACTACTATATACCCCATAGGATAAGAAGTAAACTTCGTCTTAAGGGGTTTTTCGTCTTTTGTTTCAGGCAGACGACTTATCCCGTGCCTTTGTAAGCATCGATGAAGGGTAGATCTTGTAAGGTGGGGAATAGTGGACTGTAGATTATACAAACAATCATCCAAGGAAAGAAGGGTATGCTTGCGAAAGGCAATAATTATAGCCTCTTCTTCATTGCTTAGGATAGTGGAATGAATCTTTTTAGGCGCCCCATTAGGAGCATCGTGTATACTTTGGGACTAAACATCTAAGATCTCCAAGCCGATATTTCTCTTGTGAAATAAAAGGCGTATATTTATAGCGTATTGTATAAAAAACTTAATTTTAATGTCTGATAAGTTAAGCAAAAATATCAAAATAAGGATTAACATGTCAATAAATTCAATTAATACATTTACACAGAAAGCTCTTACAATGCCTTTAAAAATTGTTCAGTCAACAGGTTGGACTGCATTAGCTACTGCAACTCTTCCTTTTCTTACAATAAGTCATAAACCCTTTGTTTTTTTTACAAAAAAAATAATAAAAGTTTGGAGTCAAAACACAACAGAAACCACAATTAAAGTGGATAAAGTTGATCCAAATGTAAGTTTATCTAAAAGTTCATGTGAAACCATTTTAAAGACATGGGTAGAAAAAGATCCAAGAGGCGAAGATCGAATCACCGCTCAGGAAAAAATTCGAGCCTTGCTTGGATTATCAGGATTTCAAAGAAAAGAGACTTTAGATTTAAAAAATCTAAATTTAACCTCATTGCCTGACATTTTTAATAACCCTTGTTTTCATCAGTTAAAGCATCTGGACCTTAGCTGTAACCAACTTACAACTTTACCTGAATCCTTTGGGAATCTACAAGCATTGACCTATCTGGACCTTACCAATAACCAACTTACAACCCTTCCTGCATCCTTTAGGAAGCTACAAGCATTGACCAATCTGTACCTTGAGCGTAACCAACTTACAGCCCTACCTAAATCCTTTAGGGAGCTACAAGCATTGACCAATCTGTACCTTGAGCGTAACCAACTTACAGCCCTACCTAAATCCTTTAGGGAGCTACAAGCATTGACCTGTCTGGACCTTAGCAATAACCAACTTACAACCCTACCTGCATTCTTTGGGGAGCTACAAGCATTGACCAAGCTGTGTCTTAGCAGAAACCTACTTACAGCCCTCCCTGCATCCTTTGGAAATCTACAAGCGTTGACCCAGCTGTACCTTAGCAGTAACCAACTTACAACCCTACCTGCATCCTTTGGGAATCTACAAGCGTTGACCTATCTGGACCTTTACAATAACCTACTTACAGCCCTCCCTGCATCCTTTGGAAATCTACAAGCGTTGACCTATCTGTGCCTTACCAATAACCAACTTACAACCCTACCTGCATCCTTTGGGAATCTACAAGTGTTGACCAATCTGTACCTTACCAATAACCAACTTACAACCCTACCTGCATCCTTTGGGAATCTACAAGCGTTGACCTATCTGTACCTTACCAATAACCAACTTACAACCCTACCTGCATCCTTTGGGAATCTACAAGTGTTGACCAATCTGTACCTTGAACGCAATGCAACTTTATCTGGAATTCCTATGAGCATACTAGCGCTTTCTTCTCAATGTATCATTGACTTAACACAATGTAATTTATCCATGGCTATTCTAGAAAGATTAAGAGCTAGAACCGAGACTTCTAATTACTCAGGACCTCGGATAAACTATTCCATCGCTGATATCGCTGATACGGATTTAAATGAGGAAAAATCTATCGAAGAGTCTTTAAAGAGTTTGTATGCTATCATAGATAAAACTCCTACAAAGTTTGCTAAACTCGAAGAAACACCAGAATTGAGCTCTTGGCTACATCGATTATCTTATACCGCTGATTATAAAGCAGGTAGAGAGATGAAAAAAGCACTTGCTAAAAAAATTATAAGTTATC
>NZ_JAAVTY010000014.1:0-19884 GCF_018642185.1 Candidatus Rhabdochlamydia sp. W815
GAGATTTGAAAAAATCTCGTTTATATTGGAGAGTTTAACCTACTCCGTTTAAGGAGCAACCCCTTCTTTGTGTGCAATTATGGCATGTATATTAGAGCTAACATATGCCAGCGTAAGTTTTTTTCTTGTATTTTTCCTATATATTTTCGCATTTTATCAAGAGATTTAAAAGCAAAAGCGATGATCTCTTTATCGCTAAGCCTTAAAGCAAAGCCAAGTGCTTTATCGGGCTGCTTTAGAAGCCTACGGATTTTTTTAAGACATAAAGAGAAAATGGTTTGCACAATAATAACTCTTATTATCAATAGTCCTGTTAGGATCAAAGGAATCCATAAAGTTAGACTGGGTAAATCATCAAAAAAAAATAAACAACTTAATTGATAACACCAAATTCCAACTAACAAAAAGAGAAATAGTACAACTTCCTTTGGATGAAAAAAAATAGGGCCAAAATAACGCCTAAGCCAGTTACGCGAGGTTTTATACGCTAACACCTCTTCAAAAAGATTCTCCTTAAAAGCAATTCGCGTAGCATGAACAAGTTCATGTGCTAGAATCTCTTCTTGAGCACACCAAAAAGGAACACCTTTTTTTTTTATTTGCACAACAGGAGTAAAAATACCCTGATTCTCTTCTATATAGGTAGCAGCAGCTTCCCAAAGGTATAACCGATCGGTAAGCTCAATTCTTACCCAACTTGGATAAATATCAAATAAAGATTGTACAAAATCTAGTGCTTGATAAAAAGTTTTTTGACATTTAGCTAATTCGGTTCTTTTAAGAAAAAGAAAGACCTCCTCTTGAGGACCAGGAATAAAACCATGAAAATGGCATTCCATCAACTTTTCATCATTAATCACGTTCTTAACGACCTGCGCATAAAGAGAAAAAGTCCTACAAAGCCTATAATATTTAATACTCCTAGAGCTGCAAAACAAAGATACATTTGATTCAACTTTTTGCAAATCGCAACTAGCTTTTTACGAACCATTTTTTCAAATATAGATTCTGTTTCATGCCAACTTCCTGCATATTGATGTCGAGCAAAAATTGCTAACTCATCTCTTGGCGCATCAAAATAATAAGCTGGAAAGACAATATCTTGATTTTCTCCTTGATTATTTTTATTCTTTACAGCCTCTCCAAATAACCAAAACGTACGGTGCAAAACACGATTTAACGTAGAATCCCGGTCACTTCCGTGATATTCCTCTTGAATTGTATCCCAACTGCTAGACAATAAATCCATACATTGCTTTAAGATAGGATGATTAGGTTTTGCTCCTATTAAACTATTCGTAGTACAAATACAAGAAGGCAGACTGCTTGTGTAAGGCATATCGATACCGCAATAAAAATCATAAGCTCGATTTAGCAAATCAAATTCTTTGAAACATTTCACATCGTGATCTACATAAACCCCTCCTTCTTGAAATAAAATCTCATAACGCAATAGATCGGATTGCTCTCCAAAGTTATCAGAAATGACAAAATAGTCGCGAAGTTGTATAAAAGAGAGGCTATTTATCAAACGTTGTTTCATTCCAGGACAAGGAGATGGCCTATTACGATCTGTCCAAAAATTTATCTCCCAATCTGGATGCTTTGCTATCCACATACGTACATTTTCCACTGAAGCTAATGGAAATGGCTTTGGACCGAGCCAGATAAAATGAATGATCTTAGGAATACGATAAGAAACACCGGGATCTTTTAATAGATGTCTACGTTGCTCGTAGATATGGGAAAAAAGATGTAAATATTCAAAATCTTCTTTAGTTTTAATATACTTCCAAGCAGAGGTGTGCTTGCCACTTAAGCTTTCAAAATCATCTACTACAACGATACTTTTTTTTGAATAGCACGAAGGACACAGGAAAAGCATCATCATAAAAATAAAAAGGCACTTAGCCATAAGGGTTCCTTTAAAAACATCATAGCCCAAAATTACACAAAGCCTATTCCGTTCAGAATAGTCTTTTGGATGCTTTAACTTGTGTTCTAAGTCAGCTCTCTGGCTAGGGGTCAGTATACTAGTTTGATTTCAAATTAAGAGTTTTAATATATAAACATTTTTATAAAAAGAACAACCTCTTCTTGCAAGATAGAGCAACTTTTTCAAAAAAACCCATTTATGCAATTCTTAATTTGAAATCAAACTAGTATACAAGCCTGAATATGGTGGTTCTCGCTTTTATTGCTCTACTTTTGAAAAGATTTTAAACAAGCTCTAAGGTTTTTAAGATCTGTAATACATGGTACTTGAGAAGTATTGATTACATTAAAAGATTTTTCACATTTTTGAAAAATCATCAATAGGTTTCTACGCATTCCTCTAAAAGTTGGTTGGTTTTTTGCATCTACTGTTTTTTCATATTGAAATAAGGCTTTTTTTATTGCTTCATATTCTTTTTTGATGAATAGAGACAGACTTCTACTTTGCAACGGCCCTACCATTCTTGGGAAAGAGGTTTAAATGAGCATACAAACGGACTAGTTAGGCAATATTTTCCTAAAACACAAAGCTTTTTAGATACGACTTCCAAGGATATGGAAAGAGTGGAAACTTATACTAAATAACAGACCTAGAAAAGCTCTCAACTTCGAAACTCCACTAGAAGCATTTAGGAGATTATCTACAAACATGCTATGCTCGGGTGCACAATAGATGTTTTTTCAATTATTTATAGTGTTCTTTTTTGTGCACTTCGAGGTTGAAAGAGCCCTTTTAAAAAGAGCTTTTCGTAAGGATTTAAATCTGCTGAGAAGAAGGACTATCACTAATCGGGAAGGTCCGATCAGATGATATTTGTGGTGGCGGAGGTACTTTTTTCTGCAGCTTTTCTTCTTCTAAACTTTGTTTCTTTTTCTCGATGTCAAAAGTTCCATCGATGAGAGCGCGGGCTTCTTCACCGTTTACGGTTTCATATTCCACTAAAGCTTCTGCAAGCCTTTGCAGGCCGTCCTTCTTCTCTGAAATAATCTGTGTTGCCTTTTCATTTGCTTCATGAAGAATCTTTTTTACCTCTTCATCAATAGCTTCCGCTGTTGCTTCAGAATAGCTTTTTTCATGGTAGTTAGATACTCCTATATATTGCCCATTATCGGATCCTTTGTCATAGGCAACAGTACCTAATTTTTCATTCATTCCCCATGCACACACCATACGACGAGCAAGTCTTGTAGCTTGTGAAATATCCATTTGCGCACCACTTGAGATATCTCCAATAAAAATCTCTTCTGCAATACGCCCTCCCATAAGTACAGCAAGCTCATCCAGGAGTTCTTTTTTCCAATAGCTTAATTTATTCTTCTTGGGCATAAAATGCGTAGCACCAAGAGACAGCCCTCTAGGAATAATGGTAACTTTGTCTACAGGATCTGAGTGTTTGACAAAAAGAGCAACTGCGGTATGCCCTGCTTCATGATAAGCTGTGGTTTTCTTTTCATTTTGAGAGATTTCCAAACTTCTGCGCTCTTTGCCATAACGCACCTTATCACAAGCTTCTGCAGCATCAGCTGCTGTTACTGCGTAACGACCTTTACGAGCTGACAACAAAGCTGCTTCATTCAGGATGTTTGCTAGATCAGCACCTGATGAGCCCGGTGTATTACGAGCAATATTCATGAGATCCACGGTAGGATCCAGTTTAATTTTACGAGCATGTACCTTTAAAATTTCATACCTACCTTTAATATCGGAAAGATCGATCACAATTCTTCGGTCAAATCGACCAGGGCGCAATAGCGCTTTATCTAGTACATCAGGGCGATTGGTTGCAGCAATTAAAATGACCCCTTCATTCGTATCAAATCCATCCATTTCGACAAGAAGTTGATTGAGCGTTTGTTCTCTTTCATCATGTCCTCCCCCAATTCCAGAGCCGCGATGGCGTCCCACAGCATCAATCTCATCGATAAAAATGATACAAGGAGCACTCTTTTTAGCTTGATCAAAGAGATCTCGAATTCGGCTTGCACCCACACCGACAAACATTTCTACAAAATCAGAACCTGAGATAAAGAAAAAAGGACGATCGGCTTCTCCAGCAACAGCCTTGGCTATTAAAGTTTTTCCTGTTCCAGGAGCACCTACCATTAAAACACCTTTAGGAATGCGGGCTCCTAAAGCGGTAAATTTGCCAGGTTCTTTTAAAAAATCAACAATCTCTTGTAATTCTTCTTTAGCCTCTTCACAACCAGCTACATCTTTGAAAGTAAATTTATTTTTATCTTTAGTTAAAAGACGAGCGGGAGACTTCCCAAAATTCATTGCATTTGTCCCTACTCCTTTCATCTGACGAGAAAAGATAAAATACAATACAGCAACAACAAGCACTACTGGCAAGATCGTCAAAATATAGCTAAAGTAATTAGGAGAGGGCTCTTCGCTTTTAAAGGTCTTTTCCAATACAAGATTACGTGGCTGATCTGGAGCCTTAAATACAGCTCCTTTATTCACTCCAAAGTTATCCCATTCTTGTTTAGCTTGAGAGAACCAATGGGCATAAACCTCAGGATCTTGTTTTTCTAGCATCCGAGTGGATAACTCTTGATTATTAAAATACCAAGTGACATTTGCAACATTTTGTCTAGATTTTTCAAACTGCGCTTCATTTTTTTCTAATAGAGAAAGCACGCTAGCATAATCTTCCAACTGAGTTTTATAGTTCCGTACACTTCTTAATTGAAGCAGGCATACATTCTGTTGTTCTTGATTGAGCTCTGAAACGAGTTGATCTAATGAAGTAAGAGCACTTCGATAGATGGAAATTTGCTCTTGTGGAGTTAAAGAAGAAGCTTGGTTCACTTCTTGATAGAGCTCTTTAAGCTGCTGTTTCATCTTTTCATTACCGATACCAAGAGCTGGAGAGCGAAACCTCTCAATCAAGGTCAGTAAATCTTTACCAAAAGTAGCGGTTTCTGTGGGGTTTGTTTCTCGAGAGAGCAAGGGAAATATTTTTTCTAGGTCATTAAGACTTATTAATCCTTGATTGGAAACGGATTTAATGACAACGCTATGGTTTTCATTAGGAGTATTATAAATAGGGTCTATGACAACATATCCCTCTTTGGGAATCGGCTGCCCACTTAAGCGGAGTAATAGATCTGCTGATTCTTCCACTAGTCTTTTTGATTGACCAATCCCAGAAGCAAGTTCTTCTTTTTTTCCGCTAAGTTCATGATTTAAATAAAGAAGTTCAAGGTAGCGATAATGGCCTTTTGCTTCATCGCTTTGTTTGTCCTTAAACCTGCCGGTAAAGGTCACTAAATTATCATTTAATGCTGCTTTACGGCTCTCGTCTTTTTGGATCAGATCCAAATTCACAAGATGCTCTACCTGATAACTAAAAGAAACTTTAGCAGCTTTATCGTCCTGTAAATTCTGAATGGTCAAAATCACTAAGACGGCTGCTAGTAGTAGAATAAAAAATCCTCCTGGCAAGCTTTTTTTAGGACTAGATTCTGGTTTTAAATTGTCATTATTCATAGTATTTAAACACTCTCTTGGATTAAAAGATTAAACCACTCAATCTCGATTAAAGTAAAGCTATTTTTATCTCTTAGTTTTACAATCAAATCACTGAAAACAAGCATATTCCACTCTAAAGTACGAAATCTTGCAAGATGGGGCTTTTTCACATCTTAGCAAAAAGAAAATTATTTTTTCTTTAATTTTCAAATTAATTTGTTTGAATTATATGAATCTAAATGATTTAGAATTATATAATAAATATTAAATAACTATTTTTTTATACTATTTTTTATTAAAATAAGCCGCCCGGAATCAATTTTTAATAATTTTTCCTTATAAATAAATTCTTTTTTAATTTTATTTTTTACTACAAATTCCATGATTATATCCATAAAAGAACTAGGTAATATCACTTTCTGCATGCGCAACCATTGTTTAACAGCATAATGGAGTTCCACTCTATCTAAAGGCAGAAAGGGATTTAAATCCCATTCTACTTTGCTGCAATCTTCTTTTTGCGTTGTGAATAAGATAAGATTTTTTTGATAAAAATAGCTATCTAGTTCTTGTGCTTGCTTTCCTAATTTACAAAGATTTCCAGCAATTTCCTTACCAAAAAGGCGACTTAATTCCGGAAAAATCTCTTTGCGCATTCTTGCTCTTAAAAATTGAGAGTTCTCATTTGTAGGATCTTCTATAGAAACAAGAGACCTTTTTTCTAACCAACTACGAAGAGTTTTTTTAGAAACCGGGAGTAGAGGACGCCAAATACGCATTTCTTCTAATCTCATATCTGGTTGCATTCCACGAAGTGACGTAAGATGAGCTCCTTCACAGATTCTTTTTAAAACAACTTCTGCTTGATCTTCTGCTTGATGTGCTAACAAAAGAGCCTGACAATCTAATTTTTGATAAAGTTCTTTAAAAAACTGTAATCTTTTTTCTCGACCCTGTTGTTCTAGATTTTTTTTTTCAAAATCTTCAAAATGTAAAACTTTTAAGTAAAAGGGCAATCCAAGCTCTTCTACTTCTTCTTGCAGCATTTTAGCCTGTTTACCGCTCTCTTCTCGCCATCCATGATCAATATGAGCCACACAGAGGGAAAATTTGAATAATAAAGAACATTCTAAGCTTAAGTAAAGCAAAGCTTTAGAATCACATCCTCCTGAATAACCCATTAAAATAGGTTGGTTAGATGCATTTTTGGATTTTAGAAAATCTTTTACGGTTTTAAGCGGGTCTTTTATCTTTAACATTTTACTCTTTTTGAAATATTTCGCAATCCCCTAGAATGATGCATGACTTTTAATTCATTATTTTACGCTTATGCCCATTTTATGGCGCTATTTATTGCGCAACTACTTCCAAGTTTTCTTTCTTTGTGTAAGCGCATTTATTAGTGTATTACTTGTGCTTCGTTTTCAAGAAATTGCTAGATTTATCACATCTGAAGCTTCTTTTACCAAGATTATTCTATTCTCTCTATATCAAATCCCCTATATTTTGCCGATTGCTATTCCTATTTCTTGCCTAATCTCTTCCATTTTGCTTCTTCAAAGGCTGAGCTATCATCAAGAAATTACAGCTTTACGTATGGTTGGCCTTAGCCTGCAAAAAATTGTAAGCCCCATTTTAGCTTCAGGATTTCTATTGGTTTTGCTCAATGCTATGATTGCTTTTGAATTAGCCCCCATTTGTCGCAGCAAAGCAAGAATGCTCATCTACGAAACAGTAACTTTTAATCCTTTATTTATTTTACAAAAAGAAAGCCCTGTCAAACTTAAAAATATGTATATAGACCTGCAGGTCTCCAAAGGAGCTACGTCTGCAGAGGATGTTATTATTGCTATTAACAATAGCTCTAACAAGCGCCTTAGCTTGTTTTCTTTCAGAAATCTCTCTTTGGTTAATGAAGAATTAGAAGGAAGTGCAATCTCTTATATTTCTTCTTTTGATTCCAAACAAGAGCAGGGTTTTGATCATCTTATGATTGAAAATCAAGATCACATGAAAATAAAGGCCATTCAGCTTGGTCAGTTTATGCAGCATACAAATTGGTTATCTCATCACGATTACCTAACATTGCGTATGCTCCTGGCAAAAGAGAGCTTAGAAGCACATTCTAAAATACCCAAGAAAATACTCATTGAAATAGCTAAACGAATCTCCATCGCTTTTGCCGCGTTTACCTTTACATTGATTGGCACCTACCTAGGGCTGCAGATTGGTCGCAATCAATCCAAGAAAAAAATCTTGTGGGCTATTTCTTTAGTAGCTTTTTTTATGTTATGTTTTATTATTGCTAAATCCATGTATCCTAACGCGCTTTTAGCTATTAGCCTATTACTCATCCCCCACCTTTTAATAGTTTGTGCTAGCTATAGACAGCTAAAATTGGTTTCTAAAGGGATTGAATAATGCATGTGAAAATTTGGCAACGCTATCTCATCCGAGAAATAAGCAGTTTTTTCTTTCTTTTTTTAGGCTGCTTTTACTCCATCTATGCATTAATAGATTATTCTTTACACATGCAAGACTTTATGCAAGACACAAAAATTACTTTTTCTCATATGTTTTTATATTATCTATTTGAATTCATTAAAAGAGCTGACTTATTGATTCCCCTAGGTGTTTTAATCACTACGATAAAGGTGTTATTTGCACTCAAGACAAGGGGGGAATTGGTGGCTCTAAGAGCTTCCGGTTTATCTTTAAAAGTGATTCTACGCCCTTTCTTTTATCTAGCTATTGCTTTAGCTCTTTTCAATTATATGAGTAATGAATGGATACTTCCTTCTAGTTTAACTTTTGTCGATCAATTCCAAGAACAGCATTGGAAATCCTCTTCTAAAGATAGCCATCTTTACATGATGTCTTTATCTGACCAATCTAAACTCATTTATCAAGCTAAAGACCCTCAAAAACAACTACTAACCGATGTATTTTGGATCCGCAGTGCTGACGAAATTTGGCGCATGAAATCTCTTTGTTATGATCTAAAACAGCCCATAGGGTTTTTTGTAGACCAGCTTAAGCGAAATAGTAAAGGGCATTTTGAAAAAGTAGAGTCTTTTGAAAAATACCTTTTTACCTTATTTAAAGGCCTTCTAGAAAATTACAAACCACCTCTTTCTCTAGAGAATCAAAAGATCAGCACTCTGTTTAAAGACTTAGTTAAAAAGAGAGTAAGCCCTTACGAATATCCTATAGCTCTTTCTTATTTCTTATTGAAAATTACTATGCCTCTTTTATCTTTATTAGCGGTTCTTGCCATTGCCCCCTTTTGCATAAGTCATAGACGCTCTTTCCCTATCTTTTTAACCTATGCTTTGGCCCTATTTGGATTTATTGCTTTTTTTACTCTACTAGATGCAGCTCTAATTTTAAGCGAAAATGAAACCATTTCTGCTTTTTATGCAATCCTTATGCCTTTTTGCATTTGCTTTAGTCTATTTTCCTACCGATACTTTAAGAGAGTACAATGACCACCTCATATAAACTCAGATCCCTTTTTCTTTTACAAACTCTTCTAGCGCTTTTACTAGCAAGCTTATTGTGGCCCAAAGCAGCTATCTATTGGCAAAAGCTAGACATTGCATTTTTTAAACTGGTCAATCAATCTCTATTAGATAGTCACTATTGGCAAGTATTTTGGGCTTGCGCAAATCACAAATATGCAGACTGGGTAGAAGATCTATGCATATTGGTATTTTTCACTGTATGGATACAAAAATCTCCGTATTCTTTACGTAAAATACGTATCGCACAATTGCTCTTTTGCATTTTATATATTGCTTTTATTCTCTTCTTTGTAAATTGTATGCTTTTTCGTAATTTTATTTCCATACCAAGACCTAGTCCTTCTTTAGTAGTTGAAAATAGCGTAATGCTATCACAGGAAATCCCTTGGATGAAAATCAAAGATGTATCTAAAACAAGCTTCCCGGGAGACCATGCCACAACAGCCTTGCTTTTTGCCGCTAGCTTCTCTTATTTAGCTGGTTGGCGTTTTGCCATTGTAGCTTGGTTCTATGCTGGTTTTCTTTGTATACCTAGGTTGATCACAGGCGCTCATTGGCTCTCTGATGTGGTTGTGGGTAGTGGTGGAATTACTTTATTTTTCTTAAGCATTGCCTTCTGCACCCCATTAGCTCATAGCATAAGCTCTTATTTTATACGTATATTTAATAAAAAGCAGATAGCAAATAACTAAAATCTAGCTTCATCTTTTTAGAGTTTTGATCTAATCTAAAGATAGGCAAATCATTGGATAATCTATGCATCCCTATCAAAAACTCATTAAGCTCTCTAAACAAATAGCCCATCTCTCTTCTATTACCTATCTGCTCGAATGGGATCAAGAAATCTACATGCCAGCAGAAGGAATTGCATATCGCCCCGAACAAATCGCTCTTCTTTCTGGCTTGGTTCATCAAAAAAAAACAAGCAAAGCCTTTGCAAAAAGCTTAAATTCTTTAATTGATTTGGATACAAAAGAAATCAAAGACCCTCATCTAACCCTCCTACAAATAATCGCTTTGAAAAGATGGCGTAGAGATTATCTGCTAGCGGCTAAAATTCCCTCTTCTTTTGTCAAAAAATTTGCCACTGTGACATCTAATGCAGCTCATGTATGGCAAATGGCAAAAAAACATAACGACTTTAAACTATTTCTTCCTCATCTACAAAAAGTGATTTCTCTTTGCCGCAAAAAAGCAGATATTATCGGCTATCAAGAGCATCCTTATGATGCTCTATTAGACACCTATGAGCCGGACGCTAAAACCTCTGATCTGATAAATATATTTAACCAATTAAAACCGCCTTTAAAACAATTGCTTAAAGAAATATCTATTAAAAGCCCTGTAGAAAATCATTTTCTTTATCAGCTATGTCCTAAACACATACAGCTAGAATTTGCTCATTTGATTTTGGAAAAAATGGGATTTTCTCTCTCTTCTTCTCGTTTAGATTACTCTGTACATCCCTTTTGTACAGGCCTACAACCTAAAGATACCCGTATGACTGTAGCTGTAAATCCAGAAAATATTCTAGGCACCATTAGCGCAACACTGCATGAAGGAGGCCATGGCTTATACCATATAGGCCTTATTGCTGAACATTACGGGACTCCTCTTGCTGAATCACTTTCTTTAGGGATTGATGAAAGCCAATCTCGTTTTTGGGAAACCTTAATTGGTCAAAACAGGCATTTTTGGCAGTATTTTTTTCCCATATTACAACAAAATCTTCCTAAACAATTTGGATTGATTACTTTAGATCAGTTTTATAGAGCTATTAATAGTATAAAACCCCATTTCATACGAATCGAAGCCGACGAAATTAGTTACAATCTGCACATTTTATTACGCTTTGAAATAGAAAAGCAGCTCATCGAAGGATCTTTATCGGTTAAAGATATCCCTGAAGCTTGGAATACGCGCATGCGTGATTATCTGGGCCTTGATCCAAAGATCGACAGCCAAGGTTGCTTGCAAGACATCCACTGGTCTTTAGGAATGATAGGATACTTTCCTACCTACGCTTTGGGAAATCTTTATGCAGCGCAATTCTTCTCTCAGTTCAAAAAAGATCAGCCTAATTGGGGAACACAAGCAGAACAAGGAAATCTCTCCCCTATTCGCACTTGGCTACAAACACATATTCATAAATTTGGAAGGCAATATACACAAGAAGAACTCTGTCAAAAAATTACAGGGTCTATTCTTTCAGAAAAACCCTTTATTGATTACTTACAAAAAAAATACAGTACGCTCTATCAATTGGATTCTTAAAGCGTTTTTTAAGCAAACACAGTTATAGGGTATCGCTTTTTGATCTTTTCTAAAGTTGGTTCTAAAAGTTTCATAAATAGATCTATTGACTAATACGGTTAGTCTAGACTTGTTCCAATCAAAATGTTCTGCTAAAATATTTTTCAGTTCGCAAATATGTATTCATAATACCTCTTACCTACATTCCCACCCCCTTAGGGCACTTTTTTGGAATTAGCCCATAGATTTGAATTGCCGTTTCTCCAAACAAGCAAATGACTTTCTTTCGAATTGCGTTAATAGATCTCTTGCATAACTTGTATACTCGTTTATCTTTAAATTAAGATTTAACTAAGTAAAATTTCTTAGATAAAAGAGGCTGCAGTTCTTCCCGATATTTAGGAATATTTTCAAAAAAAGAACAAATCGCCTTCTTAAAATCTAAGAATTTTTCATAATATCGATTATTACGAAATTTTTTATTAGACTAGTTTGATTTCAAATTAAGAATTGCATAACTGGGTTTTTTTGAAAAAACCACTCTATCTTACAAGGATATGTTATCTTTTGTATAAAAATGTTTATATATTAAACCTCTTAATTTAAATGTAAACGAGTATATCATGAAGGCTATATAGTTGATTGCGCGCCTTTCTTGGATCTGGTAATTTCGAAAAATGCATCATAATAGATGAAGAATGAATGAATCCTTCCATTTTATACTCCTTATGAAAAAGGAGCCAGAATCATTTTTTATCTCTCAATTATCAAGCAAAATCTTCATGCGTTGGCCCTGCATTTAGGATAATCTATGGGTAATATATTGGTTCCGATTCAATCGTATAGAAAAATATAGGATTAACGACAAGTTTCAAGTCGTTGACTTGAACCCCATTAAGCTAGCCGTTTGAATCGGTACTACTATAGATCAACTATTCGTGGACGTGTTTTTTTGCGTGTAGACTCAAGTATTAGATGGATTTTGCTAAATTGCTTACGAGAGATATCGCTTGGATAAGAGCGGGTCATAATTACCTCCAAAGGTTTTATGAAAACTATCATTATACCTTACTGAAAAGATTTTAAACAGGCTCTTACTGTATGTGAACAGCAGTTAGGGTAAGAGATATTCATTTATGACTCCAATGTTTTTGGAGCATAATATATTCTTTATCTATAAATTAAAATTTAGATAATCACTGCTTGTTTAGGACCATCGAAAAAGGGCTTTAAATAATAAAGCCCTAAAACAAGGAGAGAAACTAACGTTTTGAGAACTGGAAGCGCTTACGAGCTCCTGGTTGTCCATACTTTTTACGTTCTTTTTTACGAGAATCACGGGTTAAAAAGCCTAAACCCTTTAAGACTGGCCGATTGTTTATGTTCTGCTCAACTAAAGCTCTAGAAATGCCCAGTCTAGACGCAATCACCTGACCTTCAATGCCACCACCCTTTACACGGATGATAAGGTCGTAGTTCTCAGGGTTATCCACCTCACTTAAAGGGGATAAAATGGTTGTTCTTTGCAGGGCTAAAGGAAAGTACTCTTCAAATTTTTTTCCATTTACTTCTATCTTTCCAGTACCGGGACGTAGGCGAATAGAAGAAACCGCTGTTTTTCTTCTGCCCGTTCCAATAAATTCTTGTTCTTTCATAAGTCCCTATTAGATGTTAACGGATTGTGGAGATTGTGCATGCATATCGTGCTCCTCTTTTGCATAAATACGCAACTTTTTTAGTTGAGCTTCTGCGAGCCTAGTTTTTGGCATCATTCCTTTAACCGCCTTTAAAATGATGTATTCAGGCTTTCGATCAAGCATAACACGATAAGGGATTTCCCGCATTCCGCTCATAGCTCCTGTGTGATAGCGATAAATTTTTTGAGCATCTTTTGAACCAGTAACCGCAATTTTACTTGCGTTAACAACAATGACACCATCCCCTGTATCGGTATTAGGAGTAAAATCTGTTTTATGTTTCCCTCTTAAGATTTTAGCTACTTCGCTAGCAAATCTTCCTAAAGTCTTACCTGACGCATCTAGTTTGAACCATCTGCGGTTAAGGCGAGCATCCTCTTTGGTGACAAAAAATGTTTTATCTTGTTTTGCATTCATCTACAAGCCTTTAAAAGAGTTTTAAGTTTATTTATTAAAGAAACGATAGTTTACTTGTCTGTTCTTTTTTTGCCAAGAACTTAAGACTTTTGCTTGAGATAAGCTTGCTAAAAGCTCCTTTTTAAGCTAGACTCCTCTTAATTTTTAAATTCAAAGAAGATCATTATGCGTAAACAACAAGTAAAAACTTTTTTCGTAAAGACCTATGGCTGCCAAATGAATGAGCTTGATACGGAAATCATGGTTGGTCTTTTGGAAAAAAGAGGATTAAAACGCGTATTAGAAGAGGATCAAGCAGATCTTTTTATCGCTAATACTTGCTCTATTCGCGATCTAGCTGAGCGCAAAGCCTTTGGCAAGATAGGTCGGATGAGGAAAAATTTCTTAGAAAGACCCATAATTGGTATTACAGGCTGTATGGCAATGGCTAAAAAAGATTCTTTGTTTCGCAAGCTTCCTCATGTGGATTTCGTATTAGGTACGAATAATATTAGCGATTTGAATGAGGTGCTTGATGAGGTTTTGCTAAAAGGTAAAAAAACCATTCGAACTGTGGATCGGTTTGAAGAAAATCTGGATTATTTGGTAGCGAAACGAGATGATCCTATTAAAGCCTTTGTCTCCATTATTCGAGGATGTGATAAGTTCTGCACCTATTGCGTTGTTCCTTATACGCGAGGGCAAGAAGTTTCTCGCCATCCTGATCAAATTCTTGAAGAATGTAAGCTCCTTGTGGAAAAAGGTTACAAAGAAATTACACTGCTTGGGCAAAACGTCAACAGCTATGGCAAGGATAAAGCAGAATGGGGTTATTTATTCCACGATTTGCTCTACCGCTTAGATCAAATACAGGGTTTACAACGCATCCGTTTTATGACATCTCATCCTGTGGATATCACCGTTGAACTTATGCAAGCTATCCGAGATCTTCCTTCTGTATGTGAATTTGTGCATTTCCCGATCCAAGCTGGATCTAATCGCATTTTGAAAAAAATGCATCGTATTTACACTTTGGAAACCTACTTAGAAAAAGTAGCTTTATTAAAAAAAATTGTACCCAATGTTTCGCTTGGCACAGATATCATTGTCGGTTTCCCAACAGAAACAGAGCAAGAGTTTCAGCAAACCTATGATGTCTTGAGAGAAATTCGTTACAGCGTAGCTTTCATTTTTTCTTATAGCGCCCGTAAAGGGACCCCTGCATTTCGCTGGAAAGATGATATCCCAGAAGAGGTAAAACAAGAGCGTCTGCAGCGTCTTTTACAGTTACATGAGCAAATCTGTACAGAACAAAGACGAGAGATATTAGGTTCTTGTATAGAAGTGCTAGTAGAAAAATGCACTAAAGATAAAAATCTCAAAGCGCGCAGTAGATGTTGGAAAAGTGTGATTTTTGCAGGAGATACTTCTTTAATTGGCTCTTTGCAAACCGTAAAAATTATCGGATTTAGCAATCAAACCCTACTTGGAGAGCTTGTTCCCCATTCAAGTCTTAAGAGTTTTAGCCATTAATAAGCCTGCTAATGCCCAACCAATAACTAGGTTTAAGCAAGTTATAAGGGTATAAGCTGTAGAAAAATGCCACCAATTCCAATTAGGTAATACACCTATAATCGCTGTTAATAACCCAATCATTGTCACAAAAAGTGCCTTTTCTAAAAAACGCAGTCCTTGTGTTTGTAAAAGCATCCAGGATATCATTGCTGCTGCTAGAATATAGGAACATAAAGAGATCATTAGAGTTGTAAGCCCCATTTTTTTCATTCCTCCTAATTTTATGGAGGCAAATACAAAAGGACCTGTCTTTAAGATCTCTTCTGCTTTTCTCATCTCTTTCGTAGGTGTGTTATTAGAATAATGACTCGTATTGGGTAAAATATAAATTCCGCTCTGTGAAGTGTTTTCTTTGAGAACCTTTGCAACTTCTGCTTCATTTGTAAATTTAAAATAGGTCTGTGTATGCCAAGGGAAAATCATCCAAGAGAGCATACTCCAAATAAAAACAGTAACTCCTCCAATAAGAGCGCCTTTAACCAGTTTTTTATACATCTTCTCTCCTATAGCAGCTTTTTAAAAGCTTGCTCATTTAATATATGGACTTTGTATTCTTGTGCTTTAGCCAATTTAGACCCTGGATCTTCACCTATTAGAAGATAATCGGTATTACGACTCACAGAATTTGTTACCCTGCCTCCTCTTTCTTTAATAAGAAGAGCAGCATCTATTCTACTATACTCTTTTAAAGTACCGGTTAACACAAATATTTTATTGGCAAAATAGTGATTTTCAATCTGAATTGTTTGCATCGATTGAGGTTTTACCCCAGCTTCGAGTAAAGCCTTTATCTCCTGTAAATAATTTGGATCTTTAAAATACTCAACAACAGCAATAGCCGTTTTTTCTCCAATTCCTTGAATTTTCCGCAGTTCATCCATGTGCATTTCTAAAAGCCTATCGATTGTCCTAGCTGCTTGTGCAAGCAATTCGGCAGAGCCTTCTCCTACATATTTAATTCCCAAAGCTAAGATAAACCGATCCAAACTTACATGGCGAGATTTATCAATGCTATTTAGCAAGTTTTGAATCGATTTTTCTTTAAATCCTTCTAATTGAGCTAAATCTTCTTTAGTCAATTGATAGAGATCGGCTACGCTGCGAATCAATTTTTTTGCGATGAGTTGTTTAGTCACCTTGTCCCCTAAATGTTCGATGTTCATAGCATCTTTACTTGCAAAAAAGAAGATTTTACGCATAACTTGCTCAGGACAATTTTTAGTATTAGGACAGCGCATAGCAACCTCGCCTTCATATTGCACCACTTTGCTACCACAACTGGGACAAAAATGTGGCATATCCCAGGGAGTTGAGGATTTTATGCGTTTCTTTAAGTTAACCTGCAGCACTTTAGGAATGACATCGCCTCCTTTTTCAATGATTACATAATCTTTAATACGAATGTCTTTTCTCTCTATTTCTTCTCGATTATGTAAAGTAGCCCGAGCAATTGTGCTACCAGCTAACAATACAGGTTCTAATTCAGCTACTGGGGTTAATACTCCTGTTCTGCCTACTTGCACGGTAATATCTCTAATTTTTGTTTCGGCTTGCTCAGGAGCAAATTTATAAGCAATCGCCCATCTAGGGCTTTTACCTGTAACACCAAGCTCTGCGTGATCTTTTAGTAGATCTATTTTAACTACAATCCCATCAATATCAAACGCAAGATGATGCCTTTTTTTCTCAATTTGTTTTGCAAACTCCATGATCTCATCTGCTGTGTGACAACGCTTGATATATGCATCGGAAAAGCTAGGAAGGCCTAAAGATTTTAAATAGTGATGGCAATCATATTGAGTTGTGCAAGGAGCCTCTGCTTCATTAGCAAAAGCATAAAACACAGCGCTTAAAGAACGTTTAGCTACTTGATTTGCATCAAGTAGCTTTAAAGACCCCGCTGCTGCATTTCTTGGATTTGCCCATAACTCATCTCCTACAGCTACCTTGGATTGATTGAGCTTTTGAAAAACCCGATGCAACATAAATACTTCTCCTCTAACCTCTATTCTCTTTTTTGTTTTTATACAAAGAGGAATAGAGCGAATAGCTTTAATATTTGCGGTAATATCATCACCTACTTTTCCATCCCCTCGAGTGAGAGCCTGTAGCAATTTGCCATCTTGATAACAGACGGTTATAGCTACCCCATCCATTTTTAGCTCTGTACAAAACTGCAAGTTTTGAGGACCTAGCCATTTTTGCATGCGTTTAATAAAATCTTCCACCTCTTCTTGGGAATAGGTATTGCTTAGGGAAAGCATAGGAGTTGTATGTTTTACTTGAATAAATCCCTTAGAAGGTTGGTCTGTTAAACGCTGAGTAGGAGAGGAGGGATCAATCCACTCTGGATGCATTTTCTCCATTTCTTCTACTTTTTTTACCAACTGATCATATTCATAATCTGAGATAACGGGTTTGGCTTCGAGAAAATAGAGCCGATCGTGTTTATGGATCTCTTCTATGTATTGCGTGTACTGTTTATGTGTAAAAGAAACTTGTTTAGCAGACAAATTGCACCTCAAAAATCATTGTTGCAAGTGGAGAGAGTTGAAATTGTACACCGATTGGTTTTTTTTGCAGATTATTCATGATTTCTACAGAAGAGTTTAGTTTACCAGAACCACCATACTCTTTTTTATCTGTATTAAATACTTCTTTTATTCGTACTACATTTAACAAATGAATTACATAATTGGGTATACAATTAGCACTAAAATTATGCACACAAAACAAAAGTTGTTGCTCGGCCTTTCTTAAATAGCTAATACAACAATTCTTTTGGTCTGAAAAATCTATCCATTCAAATCCTTTAGAATCAAAATCCCACTGCCATAGTGCGAAATTTTTCTGATAAAAAGCATTCATTTGCTGAAAAAATCTCTGAAGCATTTGATGTCTTTCATAGGCTAAAAGCCCCCAAGGAAGCTCTTCTTGTGAGTTCCATTCTTTCCACACACCTAACTCTACCCCCATAAAAACTAGCTTCTTTCCTGGATAACAGATTTGACAACTATAGAATAGGCGTACATTTGCAAATTTTCGCCAATCGTCCCCTGGCATTTTAGAGAGTAGATTAGCTTTACCATGAACGACCTCGTCATGAGATAGGGGAAGAATAAACTTCTCAGAAAAAGCATATAGTAAACTAAACGTAAGTATATTTTGATGATAGCTGCGAAAAAGAGGATTTTTAGAAAAATACTGCAAACTATCATTCATCCAGCCCATATTCCATTTAAGGTTAAAACCAAGACCACCTTTTTCTAAAGAATGCGTTACACCGGTAAAGGAAGTAGACTCTTCAGCACACATCAATGCAAAAGGGAATAATTGGTGTACAATGGAGTTAAGATGTTTGATAAATTCAATGGCGGCTAAATTTTCTCTGCCTCCATACGCATTAGGGATCCATTCACCAGCTTCCCTTCCATAATCTAAATAAAGCATGGAAGCTACTGCATCTACTCGAAAGCCATCAACATGCATCTTATCAAGCCAAAAAAGAGCGCTTGCGATCAGAAAATTCGACACTTCAAATCTACCATAATTAAAAATACAAGTACTCCAATGAGGGTGATATCCTTGGCGTATATCTTTATGCTCATATAAACACGTTCCATCAAAGAGATGTAAAGAATGACTATCTAGGGGAAAATGCGCGGGGACCCAATCTAAAATGACTCCAATATTTTGCTGGTGTAGATAATCTACAAAATATTGGAAATCCTCAGGAGTTCCAAATCGACTAGTTGGGGCAAAAAAACCGGTTACTTGATATCCCCACGATTCATCAAGAGGATATTCTGTAATAGGGAGAAGTTCTACATGAGAAAATCCCATCTGATTGCAATATTGAGCTAGTTCAAAAGCCATCTCTCTATAATTGAGATAATGCCCATCTCTTTTCTTCCAGGACCCAAGATGAACCTCATAAATATTCAAAGGATAACTATCTCTATTGCGTTTTAGTTGTTTTTCTCGCCAAACTTGATCTTGCCACTCATATCGATCAACATCAAATACAATAGAAGCGTTAGCAGGTCTTAACTCACAATAGTTCGCATACGGATCTGTTTTAAGAAATACTTCCCCATCGGTATGAATTTCAAACTTGTATTTTTGATAATTACCAATCCCTGGAATAAATAACTCCCAAATGCCCCCATAACTGCGCATGGGGTTAACACGACCATCCCAATGATTAAAATCGCCTACTAAAGAAACCCATTTTGCATTAGGAGCCCAAACTGTAAATTTTACTCCTGCAATTCCTTGATGCGTGCTTACTTTCCCTCCCATAACTTCATAGAGACGGTAATGAACACCTTGTGCAAACAAATGTTTATCCAACTCGCCAAAAATAGGACCAAAGGCATAAGGATCGCTTGCTAGCAAACCATTTTGATGATAAACACGGTAATCTCTAAATTCTGTTTTTTCAGGGACTTCATATTCAAATAATCCCTTGCTGTCGATCTTTTTAGCTTGAACTATGGATCCAAATACTTTTAAATAAATATTCTCTGCTCCAGGACGCCAAAGGCGAATCACTTTTTTACCATCAATGCCTAGGTGTAAACCTAATACATCATGTGGGCTAGAATGAATCTTTTCCTGGAAACGCTCTAAAAACACACAAATCTCCCTTGTTATTACTTCACAATATATTAGTTCTTCATTCTAATGACAAGAAATCAACAGCTAGTTCAAGCAACACAATATGAAAATCATGGCCAACGCATGTTAAGAATTGCATAACTGGGTTTTTTTGAAAAAGCTGCTCTATCTTGCAAGAAGAGGTTATTCTTTTTATAAAAACGTTTATATATTCAACCTCTTAATTTGAATGTAAACGAGTATGAACCTATCTTGAATTAAATTTACTGTTTTAAAGATACTTGCCGACTTAAGAAATTCATCCAATATCCCAGTAGTCCAAACATTAATAGTCCGTTCCAATATA
>NZ_JAAVTY010000150.1:0-2772 GCF_018642185.1 Candidatus Rhabdochlamydia sp. W815
AATATCATATAGATCAACTCTTCGTGGACGTGTTTTTTTGCGTGTAGACTCAAGTATTAGATGGATTTTGCTAAATTGTTTACGAGAACTTGGATAAGAGCGGGTCATAACTACCTCCAAAGGTTTTATGAAAACTATCATTATACCTTAATGAGAAGATTTTAAACAGGCTCTAAGAGTGAAGATCCAGAGGAGCCTACACGAAGAGAATTTTGATTATCTGAAATGGGGACCCCTTGAGAAGTCGTTAGTTTATTTTTAGCTTGTTGATGTATTTCTTTACCTTGGTCCACAAGGGGTGTATTAGCCTCTTTTTTACCCATAAAAAATCTCCTTTATACTTATTTGCAAAACTTAAAAAAAGTATAGATTGTAAACATAAAAATATTTTATGTTCGTTATACGAATTTTTAATTTGACCAGCAGTGCTTATATTTGAGGAGGTTATTTATGACAGTACCACCAACTTTACAGTATGGTTCTATATCTGAGCCTATTTCTCCAGAATTGGAACGAGAAGGGATTTTACATACACCATATGGATACCATCGAGTGAATCGACAAGACTTTAGTCGATTTCAAAAACCCTTTGTCAAAGGTTTCATTGCATTTTCTGCAGCAAATTTATTAATAGGTGGATCTATTGTAGGACTTGGAGCTTATTCTGGAAGTGAAGGGGCAACTTGGGGTAGCATGCCTTTTTTTGCTAATAGTGTGCTCGGTCTATTTAGCCTTTTCATGGTTAGAAGTTTCCAGGGCATCACTCGAGAAGCTCACGATTCTTTATGTCTTTAATAAAGACGGAGCTGTATTTAATACAGCTCTTCAAATTTTATTCTTCTGGACGCATAATAGGGAAAAAGAGGACATCTCGAATAGAGGTGGCTTTTGTGAGTAGCATTACTAAGCGGTCAATCCCCATTCCCATCCCGCCGGTATTGGGAATGCCCTGGCAAATCGATTCTAAAAACTCTTCATCTAAAGGAGAGGCTTCTTCATTGCCTGCAGCACGTTTTTCTGCTTGGGCTTCTAAAAGCTCTCTTTGTAGAATAGGATCATTGAGCTCTGTATAGGAATTACAAAACTCTGAGCCTAGGATGAAAGTCTCGAATCTTTCTACAAAGCGCTCTTGTTTCAGTTTTGGATCGCGATGTAGTTTGCAAAGGGGGGTGGTTTCAATCGGATGATCGATGATATGGTGAGGTTGGATCAGATGTTCTTCTACAAACTCTTCAAAAGTATGTGCAATTAAAACCCCTTTACTAGCTTTCTGCAATTCTTTTGGATCAAGAGCGGTATTTTTAATCAAATAATCAGAGAGCTCTTTTTCACTCATTTGGTCTATGTTTATTTTAGCATAGGTAAGAATGCTATCTTTCATAGAAAGGCGCTTCCAAGGGGTCTTTAAATCAATAGTTACTTCTTCTGTTTCTTTTTGAAAGGTTAGCTGAGTGGTATTAAATAACTTAAGGGCTAATTCTTCAAATAGATTTTCCACTAGCTGCATCATGTCGTTATAATCCCAATAGGCAGCATAAGCCTCTAGCTCAGTAAACTCTGGGTTGTGAGTGCGATCGATTCCTTCATTGCGAAATACCTTTCCCATTTCAAAGACCTTTAAAAGTCCTCCTGCAATCAATTTTTTTAAAGGAATTTCTAGAGAAATCCTCAAAAACATTTCTTGATCTAACGCATGGAGATGGGTTACAAAAGGTTTTGCAGAAGCGCCTCCATAAGTATTTTGTAGGACAGGTGTTTCTACTTCTATAAAGCCTAATCTATGAAAATACTTACGTATAAGCTCTAAAATACGAGAGCGCATGACAAAAGTGTGCACTACATCAGGGTTTGCAATTAAATCAAGCCAGCGCTTGCGATATCGCACACCTTTATCTGCAAGTCCACTATATTTATCAGGGAGCGGAAGTAAGCTTTTACAAAGTATTTTTACTCTATGAGCAAAAAGCGTAAGTTCCCCTTTATGCGTATGAAATAAATACCCCTCTACTCCTAAAAAATCCCCTAAGTCGATCTTCTTTTCCAAAAACTTTAGGGAGCTCATTTCTCCACTGGGTTGAAAACCATCTACGCAGGTGGTATTTCTATTAAACATCACTTGGATACGACCTGTTTCATCCTGTAATTGAGCAAAAGCATTCTTCCCCATTCCACGAAAGAGCACAAGCCTGCCAGCTATAGAGGTTTTTTCTGTTTTTTCTTGTTCCGCTTCTTCGCTAATCCCAGTTTTTTTATCTAGCCATTTTGTGTGTAATTGTTGAGCGGTATTTTCAGGAGAAAAAGTAGGAGGATAAGGATCAATTCCTAGTTGTTTAATCTCCTCTAATTTACGTAAACGATTTTGAAATTCTTCATGTTCATAGTAATCTGGCTTTTGCATAGATGGATCTCTTTGAAATTTTCCACTATTTTAGAGAGTTATTTGCAAAACTGCAAGTAGAGAAGAGGATATTCATCAGCAAAAGAGATATTTTCTTCTGTTTTAAAATAAAAACTTAAGAATAAATATTATTTACTCTTACTTTGATATCCTTATAATCTATAATTCATTTAGAACAAATCTGAATGTGTTCCAATCCTAACAAAAATAACTTAAGTTTTGGTCTTTTTAAAAATCAGTAGCCAATCTGGTTCTATATCTCTATCGAATAATTCTTGTAATTGAAAGGCCCTTTCAACCTTGAAGTGCACAAAAAAGAACATATAAATACTTGAAAAAACATCTATTGTGCACCCGAGCATAGCATGTTTGTA
>NZ_JAAVTY010000151.1:0-2766 GCF_018642185.1 Candidatus Rhabdochlamydia sp. W815
GCTATGGAAAAATTGCGAAAGAAAACTACATACAAGCCTGAATATGGTGGTTCTTGCTTTTATTGCTCTACTTTTGAAAAGATTTTAAACAGGCTCTTAGAATCTATTAAATAACGTAGACTAAAAAATAAATATGAGGACGGTTCTATGAAGTCTAATCCCCAAGTGCTTTCTATGACGCTTACCTTTTTTTTAATGATCGATTCTATAGGTAATATCCCTTTATTTGCCTCTTTGCTTAAAAACTTTGAGCCTAAGAAGCAACAGCGCATTATTCTCCGTGAAATGTTGATTGCTTTAGGGGTCATCATTCTTTTTGAACTCTTAGGAGATATGATTTTAAACTTCATAAATATTAAAACGCCCACTATTATCATTGCTGGTGGAGTAATTTTGTTTTTAATTGCACTAAAAATGATATTCCCCCCACAGGCTGAACCTGTAACAGACATTGTAGATAAGGAGCCTTTTATCGTTCCTTTGGCAATCCCTCTGGTAGCAGGGCCTGCTATATTAGCTGCTGTAATGCTATATGCAGGTCAAGCAGAGAATCATTTTAGCATTATTAGTGCTATTTTTATTGCTTGGCTCCCTTCAACATTAATCTTGTTGGGATCTAGCTATTTAAAAAAGCTAATAGGAAAAAGAGGAATTTCTGCTTTAGAGCGCTTAATGGGTTTAATTTTAATTTTAATTGCTATTCAAATGCTCTTAGAAGGAGTCCAGCTGTTTTTAAAAGCGGTTTAAATTTGCTATGATAGAAACAAAGCGTAATCTTAAAATGACCATCGCCTATGACGGCGCTCCTTATTTAGGATGGCAGAAAAATAATGCAGGTCCTAGCGTTGAGGAAAGTCTGCAAAACGTTCTACAACAAATCTTGCAAGAAGATGTGTTTTTGTCTTCAGCAAGTAGAACAGATGCTGGGGTACACGCAAAAGGACAGGTAGTTCATTTCCTTACAACTAGCTCTATTTGTTTATACAAATTACAAGGATCTCTCAATATTCTTTTAGATGAAACTATTTCCGTTTTACATATAGAAGAAGCTTTTATGCAGTTTCACTCTACTTTGAACTGCGTTAAAAAAGAATATTGGTATCACGTATGCTTTGCGAAAATACAAAATCCTTTTTTTCGCAGAACTTCTTGGCATTTCCCTCGTTTTTTAGAATTTGATTCTATGCAAAAAGCAGCTCATAGTTTAGTAGGAGAACATGACTTCTCAGCTTTCTGTAACCAAAAACCTAATTGGGATCGTAATGTGATTTGCGATGTGAAAAAGCTATCCATTGTACCTCTTTCTAAAGATAGATTGCGGTTTATAATTCACGGAGATCACTTTCTCTACAAAATGGTTCGTAATTTAGTAGGAACCTTAGTGTATATAGGTTGTTCTAAGCTAGCTGTTAATCAGGTTCCCGGTTTTTTAATGAGCAAGGATCGTTCTCGTATAGGAATGACCGCTCCTGCTCATGGTTTATTATTAAAAAAAGTATGTTATTAAGGTCAAACAATGATGCGTAACGATCCCTGTTGGTGTGGTAGTCAAAAAAAATGGAAAAAATGCCACTATCCTGAACAACCCCTTAAAGAACAGTATTTAAAGAAATATGGAATCATTTTAAAAAATGACGAGCAAATCGTTGGCATTCGTCATGCATGCAGGCTTGCTGCCACCGTTTTAGATAAACTCTGCTCTATTACAAAAGTGGGGGTTACCACAAATGAACTAGATCGATATGCAAAAGAGCTGTTTGAAGAAAAAAATGCGATCTCTTGTTGTATAGGATATGGAGAACCGCCTTTTCCTAAACACATTTGTACATCGCTCAACGATGTGATTTGTCATGGAATTCCCAATGATATTCCCTTGCAGCAGGGCGATATTATTAATATCGATGTGGCTTGTGTTTTAAATGGATACTATGGCGACTGTAGTAAAATGGTCGCTCTTGAACCCATCGATGCTG
This sequence comes from Candidatus Rhabdochlamydia sp. W815, assembly GCF_018642185.1. Classification (NCBI taxonomy): domain Bacteria; kingdom Pseudomonadati; phylum Chlamydiota; class Chlamydiia; order Parachlamydiales; family Candidatus Rhabdochlamydiaceae; genus Candidatus Rhabdochlamydia; species Candidatus Rhabdochlamydia sp. W815. The sequence goes on from NZ_JAAVTY010000151.1 coordinate 1,974, forward strand.
AAAAACGCAGAGTAGTTGATGTTTCTTTAGAATGCTTAAATAGAGCAGCACAGGTTTTAAAGCCCAAAAATAAACTATGTGAGATTGGTAAAGCCATTGATTCCTATGCTTCTTCTCAAAATTGCTCTGTCGTAGATCAATTTGTAGGCCACGGAGTAGGGATTGGATTTCATGAAGAGCCACAGGTTGCTCATCATTATAATCACTCCCAAATTCCTTTGACTGCTGGAATGACTTTAACCATTGAACCTATGATCAATGCGGGTACACGCAGTGGATATATTGATAAAGACCATTGGACCTGTAGAACAGTTGATGGAAAACCAAGCGCGCAATGGGAACATACCTTCTTAATTACCGAAACCGGTTATGAAATTTTGACAATTCCTGATTATACTAGTTTGATTTCAAATTAAGAATTGCATAACTAGGTTTTTTTGAAAAAACTGCTCTATCTTGCAAGAAGATGTTATTCTTTTTTTATAAAGATATTTATACACTCAAACTCTTAATTTGAGGTATGCATAATGGAGGTTATGCATCTACTCGATAGAAGTTTCATCAGACGATTCAAAATGAATTTTATGCATCAGCATTTAGGCAAAAAGTTTATCATAGTCTAGAAGAACTGTAAATGGATATGGATAAAAGAGTACAATAGAGCTCTTTCAAAACTAGGAAATAAAAAAGCCCTTGTATAACATAATGCCCTTAAAAATACGTAAGGGCATGATGAAATTTGAAAAAGCAAAAAGTTTAGACAACGAGAAATTCCGAAGATTAACCGGAGTAA
>NZ_JAAVTY010000152.1:0-1385 GCF_018642185.1 Candidatus Rhabdochlamydia sp. W815
TATTAATGTTTGGACTACTGGGATATTGGATGAATTTCTTAAGTCGGCAAGTATCTTTAAAACAGTAAATTTAATTCAAGATAGGTTCATAGTGCCATTTTCAAATGAACTTCCAATGAATTTAAAGAATGCTACCAATATGTTTTCTTCACATCGAAAAATAGATAGAGTGGCTAAGGTGAAAATTGGAAATGGGTTTACAGATTCAAAGTATGGAAATATTCCACGGTCAAAGCGTATTCATGCAAGACATAAAAGACCTAGAGTAATAGAACCTGTTTACGAGGTATCGGTAGAATACATGACAAGCCTGGTTATCGATTATAGGACTTGCCGTACAGAAAAACAGGTATGTAATAGCTCTTTAAAAGAAAAAGAGAGCACGATTGCTCAATTAGAAGAGCAGTGTAGTAGATCAACTCGATATAAAAAAAGTTCAGAAAAACCAACTACAATATTTGAACTAACTCACTCAACAACTGCTCCAGAAATAACAGTTAACCACACAAAACTACCACCTACCGTGTTAAACCTGATTGCTGATCTTAATACTTGCCGTACAGAAAATCAGGTATGTAATAGCTCTTTAAAAGAAAAAGAGAGCATGATTGCTCAATTAGAAGAGCAGTGTAGTAGGTCAACTCGATATAAAAAAAGTTCAGAAAAGCCAACTACAATATTTGAACTAACTCAATCAACAACTGCTCCAGAAACAACAGTTAAACAAACAAAACCAACAGCTGCTACTTCAACAGCAATACCTGAACCAACCACAACAACAGAACCTAAAATAACTAAATCAACAAATATTCAACGAGGGATTGCATTAATAGGATTAGCTCTATTTGCAACTGGAAGTTTATTAGCTGGTATTTTCATGTTTAAGAAAAAAAGAAGATGCCAGCATAGTTTACATCTTGCTAATAACTTAAAAACTTCGCAGAGACAAGGCCATACTCAATTACAGGGCCAATGCATGAAGATTTCGCTTGATAATTGAGAGATAAAAAATGATTCTGATGAAACCTCTATCGAGTAGATGCGTAACTTCCATTACGCATCCCTCACAGAACCGGACTTGCGGAACTTACCGCATCCGGCTCTTCAACAAGCTTCACGACAAGACAATTTATAAATTGAGTGGGGTAGATTAGGTTTTAGTAAAGGATAATTCTTTAGAGCCTGTTTTAAAATCTTCTCGTTTTTTGAAAAGATTTTAAACAGGCTCTAAGAAGAGACTAAAGGCGTTAGAAGCAAAAGCAGCTCAAGATCACTTGATCTTTACAGAAGATCAATTAAGAGCGCTTGAAAAAGCTAAAGAAGCGCATGGTGAAATAGAAACACAACACCCCGGCTATCTTGTTGCACAAGATACCTATTATGTA
>NZ_JAAVTY010000152.1:1395-2754 GCF_018642185.1 Candidatus Rhabdochlamydia sp. W815
GTGGGAAGGATCTATCAGCAAACAGTGATTGACACCTATAGTAAAGTTGCTTTTACTAAGTTGTATGACAGAAAAAATGCACTAGTAGTAGCAGAAGTATTAAATGATAAAACAATACCCTGGTTTGAAGAACAAGAGTTAAGAGTGTTAAGAATACTTAACCGTAGAGGGACAGAGTACTGTGGGAGTCGGGAATACCATGAATATGAGCTTATCTTACAATAGAAGATATTGAACATACTCGAACAAAGGCAAGGCATCCTCAAACCAACGGAATCTGTGAGAGGTTTCATCAGACGATTCAAAATGAATTTTATGCATCAGCATTTAGGCAAAAAGTTTATCATAGTCTAGAAGAACTGCAAATGGATGTGGATAAATATGTAAAAGAGTACAATGAAGAGCGAGTCCATTTTGGGAAATATTAGATCTCTTGCATAACCAATAAGCAATCTAAAATTTTAAAGTATTTTAATCAAGGAGATATGATTGTTTGAGAGATATAGCTGGAAATGCTTTTGTTAAGATTAGGAATCTATAAATGAAAGCTTTAAAATAAGGGGTTATGCAAGAAATCTATTGTTATGGGAAGACACCATGGCAAACATTTCAGGATGCAAAGCACCTAGCACAAATGAAAATGCTAGACACATTACACCAAATTGACACTGTCAATGAAGTGCTGTCTGTCAACTCAAGTTCTGTCTAGGACATCTTATTGCTGGAATCTACAATTATGAAATTTTTATTTAACTACGCAAGAGGTCTATTGCATCATGTCGTAAAGATTATTTATTAGATCTGGTAGGTGCAAAGGAAATTCTTCATGCGTAAGCCCTGATAGATACATATAATATTAGTTGCTTATAATTATTAACTTAGAAATATTTCTTGTGTAGAGTAATTGGGGCTTATTTATTGACTAAAACCCAAAACTGAGGTTATTAATACCGATGACTGGACTCGAACCAGCACTTTATCGCTAAAAGTAGATTTTGAGTCTACCGCGTCTACCATTCCGCCACATCGGCACATAAATAGGGCAGTGTAGAGAAAATTGCAGATAAATACAAGGGTTCTTAAGCTAAAATCTGCCTAAGAACCTGTTTAAAATCTTCTCATTAAGGTATAATGATAGTTTTCATAAAACCTTTGGAGGTAGTTATGACCCGCTCTTATCCAAGCGATATTTCTCGTAAACAATTTAGCAAAATCCATCTAATACTTGAGTCTACACGCAAAAAAACACGTCCACGAAGAGTTGATCTATATGATATTTTTTGTGGAATTTTGTACATTTTAAAAAGTGGTTGCCAGTGGCGTATGTTACCCATAGAATATCCTAAATGGGAATTATGT
>NZ_JAAVTY010000153.1:0-2741 GCF_018642185.1 Candidatus Rhabdochlamydia sp. W815
AAGTCAGCTCTCTGGCTAGGGGTCAGTTTTTTCATGCTCAATAGCTTAACACAAAACAAAATATTTTTCTATACGATTGAATCGGAACCACTATAGATACATTGATTTAGTAACATAAAATATCCCTTTTTTAAACAATCTACGAAAAAGCTTGGATTAATTCTTCTTTCTCTGTTTGAATTTTTTGTATTTCTCTTTTAACTTCTTCCTTGATAAAACGGTATTGGTCAAAATTTTCAATCGTAGGCGCAAAAGACTCAACCGGCTTTCTGTTCCCCAATGCATCAAAATCTTCAGGTCCAAGTATTTCATCAGGAAGTCTTATCCACTTTTTCACTCCAAAATTAGTAAATGCATCACGCATATTCAGATCATAATTATGCCTCAATTTACATTCCCAATAGAAATATTGTGCCTGATCAGTAACACCCGTTCTACGAGCAAAATCTCTCGTCCAATCATTATATTCAAGACCTCTAGTATCATACGTATTTAAAAATCCTTCTTGAAAAAAGTCACGAACCTCTTTTGAGGCTTGTTTAACATGGCTTGGGCTGTTTAGCTGAGAAATCTCCGTAAACACCTGCTTAAGGTTAGCCATAAACTCTTTAGGATCTTTTAACTTTTCTAGTCGCAAACAAGCCTTTCGATATCTAAGTATCGTATCATATTTACTCCCTCTATCTGATTTTGGATCAAAATCTACGGGGATCTCTTTTCTTGTAATAGGAGAAACGCTATCATGTTTAAGATACGCTTTTAAAGCACCTAAATCATAAATGGTTTGCTGATTCGTGGGATCTACAACAGCAGATCGAATCGGTCTGAGTAAAAGAGAGCACTGGATCCTACTGAGAATCGGATCGGTATCGTGTATGTCTTCAGGATAATCAGGGAGTTCGGGAAGTAAACGCTCATACTGACTCTCCATTAGAGATGGGAATACGTAGCTGGGTATGTCTGATACATATTCCCATAAGCTAGAAAAACCTCTAAACAACTCTTGTAAGAAAATTCTATTCCCCCTTGCTTCATCCAAAATACTACGATTGCTTCCAAAATTAGATAGACTGAATAATATTTCTCGAGTTTTTTGGGGCAGATGCGCTAGAGGATCTTCTTCTAAAATACCAAATCTCTCCGGATGTCTGCTTTTTACGATAGTTAGCAACTGCTTAACTTCTCTATCGGATTTATAATGCTTTATCCTTTCTAAGACGTTTAATAAACCCTCTTTATCTTTTGCTCTTAAAAAATCATAGGCATCAGAAGGGTGTAATCGAAGTTCTAAGACTGTCCTCATCTGTTTAAAAGGGTATGTTTTCCAAAGATTTTCAGATAAAAGACTCTTTATAAAGTCCAAACCTACACCGGTATGTAGTATTTTCAAGACCCAAAGACTAGCAATGCATTCTATTCCTTGCGAACTTTTCATAAAGCTTTGCAAAAAATACTTAGAACTAAATAGAGAATAACAGATAGCTATTTGTAACAACCTATCCGTAGGGGACTTAAAAGGCAGGACTTGTTTAACAACGGGAGCAGTCAATACAGCAATCCACATACGAGCATAAGGAATTTCTAAGACCTTATAGAAAAATTTTGTAAGTGCATTTGTATGAGCAAGATTTTCCAAAGCATGTTTGCAACCCAATAATTTTGTTCGAATGTACCTCATTTTTGATTGGGAAGGAGTTTCGCAATCTGTCGTTAAGTATTTTATTCCTTTGGGAAGGATATACCAAACGGCTGAAGTAAGAATTATTGAAGACATTCCTCCCCCCTTAATTTCTCTATGTCTAATTTGGCATTGCTCAGTAATCTATCATCGATTGATGATATACATTCTTTATCTATCTTGCACCCAACTATATCTGCTAGACTAAGCTCTTTCATTGCTTCTAAGAACCCTTTTTGTTTATCAAGTTGCTTAAGAACTGCCCGTGCTCTTCGTGTAATGTTAGACTTTAAGGCAGCTTTTTTTAGTCTGTTTTGTATATTTTTTGTTGCTAAATGATCTACTACAACTTCTTCAGGGCCAAACAGCACGGTTTTAGGCCAGTTTTCTGGAACCTTTTCATTTTCAACAGCTCTAACTAAATTAGACCATTCATAATAAATCGGGTCACTATCAGCTGATTCTCGTATAGCAACTACTTTATAAATCGGCTTTTTAGAAATACCACAAATTCTATCTTGAAAATCATCCTTTAATATATAGGGAATCTTTTTAAAGTCGGTGATTTTTAATCCTCCTACAATTGCTTGGCACTCCTTCCGATTGAGTTTTATTTCAGTTTCCTGGTGCATTATACATTCTCTTGCAAACAAAAATATATTAAGGTCAGTCTGGTCTGGATACTTTTCTCTACAAGTTGATAGCAACTCTTGGTACTCTTTTTTAGAATCAAATAAGCCTGTAGTTACTCTTGCGTGTTTTCTTTTAGGAGTTTTTCTCTTATTTTTCAATGGGCCCTTTCAACCTTGAAGTGCACAAAAAAGAACATATAAATACTTGAAAAAACATCTATTGTGCACCCGAGCATAGCATGTTTGTAGATAATCTCGTAAACACTTCTAGTGGAGTTTCGAAGTTGAGAGCCTTTCTAGGTCTGTTATTTAGTAAAGTTTCCACCCTTTCTATATCCTTGGAAGTCGTATCTAAAAAGCTTTGTGTTTTAGGAAAATATTGCCTAACTAGTCCGTTTGTATGCTCATTTAAGCCTCTTTCCCAAGAATGG
>NZ_JAAVTY010000154.1:0-2704 GCF_018642185.1 Candidatus Rhabdochlamydia sp. W815
CTACAAGGAACTTTAAACCGTTTTACAGCTTCTTTTTTTTTCAAACCATTATTAACTGCATCTACAACTTTTTGCTTAAATTCTTGATCATATATTTTGTTTTTCCTGTTTAGATCAGTATTTAATTCATCTAAATCTAGATCAGTCTTTTGTGTTGTTTCTGGGCTTGGGTAGACTTTTTTTCTGATCCTAAAAGAAGTCGATACCCAAAGGCTTCCTCATGCGATTCATATTACCACCGCTAATATCAGTGATAGAAATGGGTGTATAGAAGCATTTTCACTACATAAAAACAATTTGTTCGGTGTAAAAAGTGTTTTATCAGGCTTTTACACATTATTTTTTTACTGACGGATTTTTAGATTTTTGCTTTATACAAGAATGTTTGTTCTCTTTTTGCACGGGAGACATGGGAAATAGTAACCTATCTCCCCACAAAGAGACATTAAATTCTAGTTCTGGATTCATAAGATATACATAATTTCTGTGATATAATGGAATAACTGGCATATCTTCGATCAGTACTTTTTCGGCCTTTTCCAGGGTTAATAGGCGCTTATCTCCTTCCTCATAGTTAGAGCGGTTGATTAATTCGATAAATTTGGGATTTTCCCAACCCGTGCAATTCCTTGTATAATTTTTATACTTAAATCTTTGAAGAACGTCCATAGGATCATCATAAGAAGCAAGGGCGCATGAAAGACACATAGAATAATCTTTATTATATAGCTTATCTAAAGCAACGCTAAAATCCAGCTTTTCTAGCTTAATAAAGATTCCAAAAGCTTTTGCCCATTGCTGTTGGATGACTTGTATCATCTCATTCGCTCCATAAACCCGGGAGTAATAAAGGAAAGTCAGTGATTTAAAAGCCTCTTTGGTAATACCCAGCTCAGCCATTCCTTCATTGAGCAGAATATTAGCTTGGATTACATCGTTATCTTTGAAAAACTCGGAGAATCGATTTCCTTTTAAGCAAGGCGCTACTAGATTTGTTGCAGACAAGCCCACTTTGTAAGCTGGATTAATGGAATTCGTTTTAATATTTTTCTTACATCCTTTCCCCAAAATTCCTAGTAATTCTTGGCGATTAATGGCTAAAGCAAAAGCTTTTCGAATCTTCGCATTATTAAAAGGTTGCTTGGTTGTATTGAGATAAATAAATACAGAATAAGGTTGTGGCTCTGAGTTAAAGGTCCATTTTTTTTCTAGCTTAGATACCTCTTCTAAAGGAATATCCGTTAAAGAGTCACCAATCATATCAACTTTTCCTTTCTTAAACATTTCTAATGTTACATGATCACTTTCGATGATATTAAATACGATTTTTTCTGGGTGCTTATCCTCTGTTTTTCTATATTGAGGATTAGCATTTAGAACGATTTGATCCCCTTGCTTAAAGCTTTCCAATATAAAAGGTCCATTACACAAAAATTGAGTGCCTGTTTGGATTGCCCAATTAGGATTTTTTCGATCTTGCTCAATATTTACAGGATAAAATCTAGGATTTGTAAGCAGTTTAAGAAGATGAGGAGTCGGGTGCTCTAGTTTAATTACAAGGGTTTTTTCATCGAGAGCTTTAATACCAACTTGATCTAAGGAAATAAGTCCTTTTTTAGCGCTTTCCGCATTTTTAATAGGAGCAAATAAATAATCTCCCATTGAAGGAAACTTTGGATTGAGAATATCTTTCCACGACTTCTCAAAATCATAAGCAGTAACGGGCTTGCCATTAGACCAAAGGTTATCTCCTAAAATAAATGTATATGTAAGCTTATCATCTGATACTTTATAAGACTTGGCTTGAGCTAGTTGAATCGATCCATCAGGATATCGTTTGACAAGACCTTCAAAAAGCAAGAGAATAATTTGACAAGAAAAAACATCGCCAGCTTTACGAGGATCGAAGGTCTTAGGAGATGTTTTCATATTTAAATTGAGCATAGGCAAACCATGTTTTAATAAAGCTGAAGAAGTTAGCGCGGCAATACAGAAAGTAACAAACACAATAATCAGTGTTTTTTGGATAAAAGGCTTTCTTAGTTTTTTAATGATACAAGAAAAAAACGCTAAAATTCTATTCAACTTTTTGCACATCATATCATAAGGTCCCTTAAAGGATAATTATAAATTTTATAAAGACTTATTTTGCGATAAAACAACATATTCTACAACCACAAAAGAAAAATTTAAGTTGGTTCTGTCGTTGTGGCTCCGAATAAAGATATTCGATCTTGCTAAAATAAATTGGAAATGAAGAACCCGAATAAATTAAAACAAATTTATTAAAAAGGTTCTTATGAAAAACCAAAAAAATATGATCGAGAATTTAAGTTAAATATAATAACGTAATATAGAGAAAGCGAGAAATCCATGACATCGATATCCCTTGATGAGGTGTCTAGAAGCAATTTTTATCACTTTCTTCATAGTTTGATTCTACATTCCGATCGCGGATCCCAATATACAAGCGAAGATTTTAAGGAAGAAGAAAAAATCAAGATACCTTAATGAGAAGATTTTAAACAGGCTCTAAGAAATGCTTTTTCTTTAGCTTGCTGATGACGGTATCCTCGTTGCCCTTTATTTCTCTTAAGTTCCCTACTAATAGTGCTATGAACCTATCTTGAATTAAATTTACTGTTTTAAAGATACTTGCCGACTTAAGAAATTCATCCAATATCCCAGTAGTCCAAACATTAAT
>NZ_JAAVTY010000155.1:0-2662 GCF_018642185.1 Candidatus Rhabdochlamydia sp. W815
CCATTCTTGGGAAAGAGGCTTAAATGAGCATACAAACGGACTAGTTAGGCAATATTTTCCTAAAACACAAAGCTTTTTAGATACGACTTCCAAGGATATAGAAAGGGTGGAAACTTTACTAAATAACAGACCTAGAAAGGCTCTCAACTTCGAAACTCCACTAGAAGTGTTTACGAGATTATCTACAAACATGCTATGCTCGGGTGCACAATAGATGTTTTTTCAAGTATTTATATGTTCTTTTTTGTGCACTTCAAGGTTGAAAGGGCCGGAATTATGTTATTATTATTTCCATCTTTGGAATAAAAAAGATGATAAAAATTCTAAGATCCTGCTAGTATATAGTGGTTCCGATTCAATCGCATAGAAAAATATAGGATAACGACAAGTTTCAAGTCGTTGACTTGAACCCCATTAAGCTAGCCGTTTGAATTGGCACTACTATATATCAAGAGGTTTTGTCTCTTCTATAGAAACAAATGGCACCAAGCCCTACTGCAAGAAGGAGGAAAACGCTTAAACTAATTGCATTAGAAAAAAAAGGATGCTCTATTGCAGGGATAATACCAAGTACCGTTAACAGTGCGATGATCACACCTGTGCAAGCATCTCCTGCTACAAGGCCAGAAGCAGCTAATATCCCTTTTTCAGAAGCCATGGTCATGTGCGTTGTTTTTTCTCTTTTTTTCACAAAAAAGGAAACAATTCCTCCTAGCATCATAGCAGTGCTCAAAGAAAGGGGTAAGTACAATCCTAGAGCAAAAGGCAAAACAGGTAAACGAAGTAGTTCCATGGATAAACCTAAAAGCACGCCTACCAAAATTAAGGTAACAGGAATATTGCCTTGAATTACTCCTTTTGCAATTAAAGCCATCATGGTACCTTGCGGAGCTGGTAGCTCCGCAGAGCCTAATCCATAGGCTTGATCTAGTAAATATAGAGTGGTTCCAATGGCAAGGGCTGGTAGAAAAATACCGATAATCTCTGCAATCTGCTGCCATCTAGGAGTTGCACCGAGTAAAAAACCTGTCTTTAGATCTTGAGAGGTAGTGCCTGCTAAAGCAATAGCAATATTGACAACCACACTCATCGTTAATGCAGCAATCAGATAGATGCGCTCTGTCCAACCAATAGCGACAAAAATTAAACATGTCAGAAGAAGAGTTGTTAAAGTCATACCAGAAACAGGATTAGAAGTGCTTCCAACTATACCAACTGTTAGGGATGTAACCGCTACAAAGAAAAATCCTAGCACAGCCAGTAGTACGATAGTCGTTAAATTCATGGCAGATCCAGGGAGAAGCCAAAGAGTGATAATAATGGCTAAAGACCCAACAATGAGCCAACGAAGAGAAATATCTCGATCCGTTCTTGGTATATTTTTTCTAGGAGTTCTTTGGAATAGTTCCGTTAAACCAACAGAGAAGGTTTTACGGATAATGGGTGTAATTTTTATTAAGCTAATCAACCCTCCAATAGCTACTGCACCAGCGCCGATGTAACGAATATAGTTTGCCCAAATCTCTTCCGCTGACATTTGTGCAACAGGTATGGTTGCTGGGAAAATAACGGTCTGGTTAGAGCCAAATAATTGGATTAAAGGAATGAGAATCCACCATCCTAAAGCCCCTCCCCATAATAGCAAGCTAGTAATACGAGAGCCCACGATGAAACCCACACCAAGTAATGCAGCAGTGCAATCCATACTAAATTCTGTTTTTTGAAAAAAAGGCAGAACCCATTTAGGAGTTTCTTTTAGCAGTTGAAAAGCTCCAGAAAAGCATTTATGAATAGCTCCTACGATAATCCCTAAAAAGGCAAAAAAAGCCATTTTCTGAGAAGAGGTTCCGGCTTGTAGAATTTGAGCACATGCGGTCCCCTCTGGAAAGGGAAACCTCTTATGTTCATGTACAATGATATAACGGCGCATGGGAATCATAAACAGCACACCCAAAATTCCACCTAATGCAGCTAATACAAAAATGCGCCAAGCAGATAAACGCTCTCCTAAAAAAAAGAGCGCAGGAACGGTAAAAATTACCCCAGCAGCTAATCCTTCTCCTACAGAGGCAATGGTTTGTACTAGGTTGTTTTCTAAAATCGATACCTTTTTACAAAAAGTGCGTAAGATAGCCATGGATAACACAGCAGCTGGAATAGAAGCAGAGACAGTTGTACCGATTTTCAAACCTAAATACGCGTTACCAACTGCAAAGACTAATCCAAGGATCATCCCTAGCAAGATGGCGCGTAGAGTGAATTCTCTAGGTGCTTTTTCCGTAATATTTTTCATAATAAAGAAGAGTTCTTTATTTTTGAAAATGCCGCGGAAAGAGATTTTTTACTATTCTTTTTTTAATTCTTCTGTGCACTTCAAACTTGAAAAGATAACCTAAAACCAATACCATGAATTTCATAGTCAAATTAAGGATAATTATTTACAGAAATAAGCCATGTAAAAAATCTATGAAGGCGCTTGTAATTCGATGGTATTTTTGCCTTACTGTATAAAATAGTGGAAAGATCTAATAAATTTACTGTCCTTAACTACAAATAATCCTATTAATACATTAGACTTCTTTCGAAATTAAATTTTTGAGAGTAGATTTCTTGCATAACCCCTTATTTTAAAGCTTTCATTTATAGATTCCTAATCTTAACA
>NZ_JAAVTY010000156.1:0-2616 GCF_018642185.1 Candidatus Rhabdochlamydia sp. W815
TGTGTTTGATTGTTAAAAATCACAATAGAGATTCTTTCATCGCCTGCCTATTCTTTTTTTAATTCTTCTGTGCACTTCAAACTTGAAAAGACTAACTAAAAATCTATGTAAAAGAAGAAGCTCCCAGTTCAGCTAAACAAGTTGTCAATTTTGCCAAAGACCACTTTGGAATATGTTATACACCATCAGCTATGGTTTCTTTATTGCATCGGTTAAACTTTACCTATAAAAAGCCTAAGAGCCTGTTTAAAATCTTTTCAAAATTAGAGCAATAAAAGCAAGAAGCACCATATTCGGACTTGTATGTAGTTTTCTTTCATCTGCTAAAACATTTTTTACACCGAACAAATGGTTTTTATGTAGTGAAAATGCTTCTATACACCCATTTCTGTCAGTGATATTAGCGGTGGTAATGTGATACGATTTAGCACGCAAAGGCATCTTCATCCCACGAGCCCCGTTACGGTTACCATCAAAATAGAACTTATTTCCTACATCTACCCTTACATACAGCTAAAGGTAGATTGTTCCAAAGGCACCTATATCCGCTCTTTAGCACATGATATAGGCATCCTTCTCGAATCAGGAGCCCATCTATCTCAGCTTAACAGAACAAAAAGCGGCCTCTTTCAGCTCATCCATTGCTGCGATGGAGAGCGTTTATTTGAAATAGGCTATAATTGGTCTGATTATTTACAAAGAAACAGCTTATAGAGCTTCAGGTTTCAAGGCTACCAGCTTTCATCATGGTCAGATTCATTCTCTGAATCTGAACTAGAAGGTACCAAGCTCTTTCTTCTATTGCTCATTGGTTCCAACATAGGACTGCTTTTCATTGTGGCTAATATACCACTAGCAATTGTATTCCGAGTACTAATGCCAGAATCTTCCTCTTTTAATTTTTTAATATGATCCTCTATCTTTTTTAATTTTTTAGTACAATACTTTCGTGTTTTTTCGGGAAGGTTTTGACATTTAGATAAAATATTTAACAAACATTGTATGCATTCCATAATTTTTACAAGAGAATCTAAGTCTTTTATTTTTTCAAAAATATTGTCCGTACATGAACTAATTGGATCTTTCATTTGTTCTTTTAGATCAAATTTATTATTGAATTTATTCACTTTATTGCTAAAGTATTTTTTCCACTCATTCGAGAGTTTAGATTTGCTAATATCTTGACCTTTTTCATAACAAACTCTAACTAATTCAAGCAATAAAGTCGATGGGTAATCTTTAACAGTTTGCCTCATATAGTCAATAGTAAGTACTTTATTTAGCTTTGGTCTTTCTTTAATTTGTTCTGGCCATCCTTTACTGGTTATAGACTCTTTTGAAGTACTAGGTTTGTCTGCATCAACTTCTTCTCGTATCCTTTTACCTTTATTAACAGGTGCATTTAATGAACTCTTTGAACTTGGCAGCGGTGGTGGTGGTGGAATATTTGGTGGTTGCAAATTACCTTTATTAACAGGTTCATTTAATGAACTCTTTGAACTTGGCAGCGGTGGTGGTGGAATATTTGGTGGTTGCAAATTACCTTTATTAACAGGTTCATTTAATGAACTCTTTGAACTTGGCAGCGGTAGTGGTGGAATATTTGGTGGTTGCAAATTACCTTTATTAACAGGTTCATTTAATGAACTCTTTGAACCTACTCCGCTTCCTATCTGTTCTTCAAAAAGACTCTGAGTTTTAGTTGCTCCTGAAGGCATCTCTTTTGTATGCAAAGGACTAATTTTTCTATTTACTAAATAAGCAATACCTATAACTCCTATAGATCCAATAGCAGGAAGTAATACTGACCAAATACAGGATACAAGCAATCCAACACCTCCTGCTAACCCTAAAGCAGATGAAACAAATCGAAGACTGTGTTTTTGAATAAAACTAGGTTGTTGCAAAACAGGAGATACCTTAGATCCTTGATTATTTGATTGTTGAGATAATAACACAGGATGGGTTTGATTATTTAATAATGGAAATATATTACCAAAATCAACCACTAATCGATTACTTGATAAATCGAAGTTTCCTTGTACTGTAAGCTGTGTCATATAAACCTTTAATTAAAAAATTAAATTTATAAAATTAATTCATCATTTTATATTAGAGAATCTCCTAATCGCCCAAGACTTGTATAAAATAAGCTTGCTCATTTTAGAAGATCTTAGAATGGAAATAAGTAATAGAGTTCTTCTAACACCTAAATTTTAAGTTCATAGTTGTACAATCCTGCCAAAAGACTGAAGCGTAATCCAAATCTTTTTCTCCTATTCCGATAGCGGTCTGAAATTATTTTGAATCGTTTTAACATTCCTATCACGTTCTCTAGCGGCGGAATTCTTCTGGTTTCAGGTTTTTAATGTTCTCAAATCTCATATCACCTCACGAGTGAAGCAATATATACTAGTTTGATTTCAAATTAAGAATTGCATAATTAGGTTTTTTTGAAAAAACTACTCTATCTTTCAAGAAGATGTTATTTTTTATATAAAAAATGTTTATGCATTCAAACTCTTAGAGCCTGTTTAAAATCTTTTCAAAAGTAGATCAATAAAAGCTAGAACCACCATATTCAGGCTTGTATGTAGTTTTCTTTCTCAATTTTTC
>NZ_JAAVTY010000157.1:0-2596 GCF_018642185.1 Candidatus Rhabdochlamydia sp. W815
CTACAAACATGCTATGCTCGGGTGCACAATAGATGTTTTTTCAAGTATTTATATGTTCTTTTTTGTGCACTTCAAGGTTGAAAGGGCCTATGCTTAAGATACAGCAGATAGCGCATAATAGAGAAGATTTAAATACTTGTCTTAGCGCTATAGAAAGCGCTGAAATACTCTACATGCATAGAAAAATGTTCTTATCAAAATTAAAAACACTTTACAGAACAGCTCTACAGGCTTCACAAACTGCTAAAAACGCCTTTCAAATTCAACAGCCAGCTACAAGTCAACAAACCGTAACTACCCAAATCGATCTACAAGAAGCTATAAATAACCAACTAACAAATGTACAAATATTTTACCAAGATCTACTATCAAGATATAAAGAAACCCTCCAAGGAAGATGTAGCAACCTCGAAATATTGAATTTGTTAGATCAAGAAATCCATGAACAATTGCAAACTATAAGAAGCAAGCTAAGAGAATGCGAAGCGATTATAGAGGGAAGGGATATTACGCATTTCGATACAATTCCCTTTCTCTTACACGGGGAAGCCGTTTTTCAAAAAAGAATGTGCAGAATCTCTGGTAAACCTATTCGTAAAGTGGTAGTTGTACGAGCATCAGATAACAACAAACCCATCTATTACGAATGGAGAAATTTACAACAAGCTTTAGAAAATGATTTATGCCCCCCTAGATGGCCTGTATCTCTTGCCTTCGGCCCTGAATCCACCATAATTGATATAGAAGAGACAAGAGAAGTGATAAATGAGCTTAAAAAAGCCTCATCAAATCCTCAATTCAAGAAGGATGCTCAAGAAAAATATCTCGATTATAAAATGCAAAAAAAAGCACTAGAAGAAGCACTTAAACTTCTTAAAGTTGATTTAGCACAAGCTAAGGTCTAATACGAATATGAAAATATTTATAAAAAAATAAAAGATAGAAAAAAATATGGCGCAAATCATTCTTACATCAGCTGCTTGGTATGCTCTTCCTAAAGGAATAGACTACTTAACATCTAGACCCTCTAGTCTTGAATCAAGGATTGACCGTGTTCGAGCAAGGCTTTTTGCTTATAAAGCTACTTTAAGTAGACTTGCTAATACAAATCCCCTCATTGAGAATCTTAAAAGTATGGCATCGATGTATTATTCCAATATGTGGCTTGCTATATTAATCGCGCCGGGTTTTCAAAAAATCATGCCTTTTAAAGGTTTTGACTCTATATTTTGGAGGATATTTACTTGTCATATATTATTCATTTGCAAGCTCAGCAAACCTGATTGCATAAAATTCATGAAGAGTGATGCTGCATTAGAATATATGACAAGTTCATGGGGATTAAGGTGTATAAATATCTTTTCCTCTTTCTCTTTTACTAAGACCCACATATTACGCTTCATAAAAAGCCATTTACCAGACTGTTTAGCAAGCGATCAGCTTATTTCCATCTTAGATAAGAAACTACGACCTTCAGACGCTTACGATTTGCTAAATGCAAGCTATTCACCTGAATATTCCAGGACATTGTTTGAAGAGGGGGGTATTATTGTCAGGTTCTTTGACTCCTCTTTAGCCCCTTTAGATAGAGTAAGAGGTTATAACCCATCTGCAAGAGATGAATTGTTTAATACCATATTTAGCAATGCAATAAGGGCAGAAAATGTAACAAGAGAATATGAAATTAGAGGTTCTTTTAGGGAAGATCACTTAGACGGTGACTTAATTGAAACTGGAGCAAGCATCATAAGGCGTATAAAGTCATGTAGAAGCTATATCGCAAATATGCAATCATCCCTTCAGGAATTGCCCCTTTACGCTGAGGATATACATGACACTGATCCAATTCTCAATCAAATCCAATGCCCTATTTCATTGAGAGCTATTCGAAGAACAATTACAGATCCGACCAATGAAAAAACGGTTTATGATTATGAAAGCTTTAAAATTTGGCTTGAACACAGCAGAACCTCTCCTGTTACAAGAAAAAAAATTCCTGAAAGCTTTGATGTAAGATATGAAGGAGGGAGTCGATATGATTCCATATTGAGGTATCGAAAAACTCTTTTACAATCAGGAGAATTACAAAACCCAGAAGAATTTATTGCTAATCTTAAAGATATATTCGAAGAAATTGGCACCCTAAATGATGCAAATGACATAAAAGACGCCTCAGAAAAGGTTCGTACCTTTTTCCAAAAAGGCATTTTAAATGCTTATGAC
The DNA here is from genome assembly GCF_018642185.1 of Candidatus Rhabdochlamydia sp. W815. Lineage (NCBI taxonomy): Bacteria > Pseudomonadati > Chlamydiota > Chlamydiia > Parachlamydiales > Candidatus Rhabdochlamydiaceae > Candidatus Rhabdochlamydia > Candidatus Rhabdochlamydia sp. W815. The sequence goes on from NZ_JAAVTY010000157.1 coordinate 2,224, forward strand.
AGTTCCTATCTTCATGCTTTAGATTCTTGCAAAGCCTGTAAGAGAAGACATAATCAAGATCTAAATGATAGAAAAGAGGAAACTTTCCAAAACATCTCTCTTCAAGAAGTCGAGCAATCTCGTTTTATAAAAAGCGAGCTTAATCTAGAAATAGAAAAAATTAAAACAAAAAAAGAAGATTTGATTGAAGACTTTTGCAAACCCAACTCTTAAATCAAAATAAATTAACTATGAACCCATCTTGAATTGAATATAAATTTTCGCTATGATACCTGATCTTTTTATTTTTTAACTAAAGACAGATGACATGAGCAAGCAAGGATTAAATGAAGAACAGTTTAAAATACTCGAACCTCAAATGGAAAAATGGGTA
>NZ_JAAVTY010000158.1:0-1521 GCF_018642185.1 Candidatus Rhabdochlamydia sp. W815
TATATTGGAACGGACTATTAATGTTTGGACTACTGGGATATTGGATGAATTTCTTAAGTCGGCAAGTATCTTTAAAACAGTAAATTTAATTCAAGATAGGTTCATGTGAATGAAGTAAATAAATGACTAAAAAGACACCTATAAAAAAGACGAACAGTGCAAGCAGAGCATCAAGCCAAGTTAAAGATTGATAGATGTCACGATTAATTTGTCTTTCTGTTTTTTTAAACTTAAAAAATGCGAAAATACAAAGTATAGTTCCAAAACTTACCAAAGATATACCGAATATGGAAGAATACATGGAATGTGGTAATCTTGATTCTGGCAAGCCTGATTGCCCTAAAAAAGGTGTTATTTGTTGCATGAAAAAGGAAAACTTTTCAACAACAAATCCAAAAGCCATTAGGCCAAGATTAGTTCTAATCCATGCCAAGAAAGTTCTTTCATTAGCCAAATGATCTGCACGATTGAAACTCTTTGCAGGTTTTTCAGGATATTTTTCTATCATATATTCCTTCTTTATAAAGGACCGTTGCAAGAAAAGCATCGGTCAGCCTTATTTTCTACAGACCAAGTACTCTTATGCAGCACGATGATTATTAATTACAAGGACACTAATCTTTCTGTTTTCACGCTCGTTGAAAAAAGAATAGTTTATGACTGGGTTGGAATAGATCACTGCAATGATAGATCTGTTTTTATAAATAGCATTATGATGCTAGCTTTGACACCTTTTACAGCTGTAGCTGATATAGCCAAGGGAATTTGTGAAGCTTTCTATGCTACCTATTCTGCTATATTTAAAGGTGATCCAGATCATCGAATTACGATGATTGCCTATAAGAAAATAATTGCATCTCCCTTACAGCATGTTATTTATGTCGTTGCTTGCGTTTTCTATCGCTCTTTTTCCAAAGCACGCAGTTCTAAACTATTTCCTAAATGGCTCTGTCCTGAAGGGTTTAATATTTTTAGTACACTAATTTATAAAATAAACAAATGGGTGGAAGAAGGAGACCCAAATGAAAGAGATAGCCGCAATTATGCAACACTTAGCCTCTTGAGATCTTACTATGATGCTGAGCCTACTTTGGAGCTTTCTTGGGCTAGGAGTGAGTTCCTTGCCTGATATTTTCGATTTATAGCCTTTCGCTAACAAATTAACAACTCTAAAACTTAGAGCTTGTTTAAAATCTTTTCAAAAGTAGAACAATAAAAGCGAGAACCACCATATTCAGGCTTGTATGTAGTTTTCTTTCGCAATTTTTCCATAGCCTGCGACGTTTTTCTATCCACGCAAAAGAACGCTCTACAACCCATCTTTTGGGAATAACTGTAAAAGTATGAAGTGTATTTCTTTTGGCTATTTCTACCATACATCCTAATATTTCCTGGACACTTTTTGCAAATCTTTCTCCAGAAGATCCTCTATCTGCTAAAATATTTTTTACACCGAACAAATGGTTTTATGTAGTGAAAATGCTTCTATACACCCATTTTTTTTAAAACTATTTCAAGAGT
>NZ_JAAVTY010000158.1:1587-2586 GCF_018642185.1 Candidatus Rhabdochlamydia sp. W815
TTTATCATCTTTTTTATTTCAAAGAGGGAAATAATAATCACATAATTCCCATTTAGGATAATCTATGGGTAACATACACCAGTAGACTCAATTATTAGGACGATTCAAAATGAATTTTATGCATCAGCATTTAGGCAAAAAGTTTATCATAGTCTAGAAGAACTGCAAATGGATGTGGATAAATGGCTAAAAGAGTACAATGAAGAGCGAGTCCATTCTGTGAAATATTGTTATGGGAAGACACCATGGCAAACATTTCAGTATGCAAAGCATCTAGCACAAATGAAAATGCTAGATACATTATACCAAGTTGACACTGTCAATGAAGTGCTGCCTGTCAACTCAAGTTCTGTCATGGATTTCCCGCTTTCTCTATAGTGCTTTACTATATTTAACTTAAATTCTCGATCATATTTTTTTTGCTTTCGCATAAGAGCCTCTTTAATAAATTTGTTTTAATTTATTCGGGTTCTTCATGTCCAATTTATTGTAGCAAGATCAAATGATCCACTTGCTCTTTGATATACACTATAGCTAATCTCATAAACTAGAGCCCGATAAATATGGAATTTTCTTAACCAATGCTGCTGGATATAAACTGGAGGCTGCTTTAAAGGTGCAAGACATGTTTATGGATCTAAAAACTGAAGAAAACAAACCAAAAAATTGGTTTAAAAGAGTAAAAGGACTGATACATACCCAATCCTCTTTTCCCATGCGATTCCAAGAAAACAAAAAAACTATCTCTATGCTAAATAAACAAGAGAAAATCGATTAAATTTTTTTTAAATTTGTCTCTTTTTTATTTTACAAAGTTTTTAATTTAAAAAATTAAAAACTCTAACTCTGTATTTTATAATAATTTAAGTCCTAAAATAACTAAATTTCACTATTCAATAGTCAGGGCTTACGCATGAAGAATTTCCTTTGCACCTACTAGATCTAATAAATAATCTTTACGACATGATGCAATGAAGCGCCGTTTACGTAAACTGACCT
>NZ_JAAVTY010000159.1:0-2530 GCF_018642185.1 Candidatus Rhabdochlamydia sp. W815
TAGGTTAGGTGATGGTAGCCTTTAGGCAAGGTCTCTCCTTGTGTTTGATTGTTAAAAATCACAATAGAGATTCTTTCATCGCCTGCCTATTCTTTTTTTTAATTCTTCTGTGCACTTCAAACTTGACAAGACTCATTAAATTGGCATAATAATTAGATTAAATATAATCGCTGCTTGTAATGAATTCAGAGGTGGTTTTAATAAATTTTTTAATGTTAAATTTAGAGGAAAATTATGAGTGGAATATCTTTTTTTAATATGAACAGTAGCCATTTGGGCAATAATCTTGTATCTTTTTCCAATCGATCTAGCGGTTTTCAAGAAATCCCTTATACAGGTCTTAATAAAAGAATTGATGACTCATTAAAAAATTTTTTTGCAGCTTCAGAAAAGCACAATCCAAAAGTAAAAAATAACTTAGTTCATAAAGTAGATCGAGCTAAAAGGAGTACTGATTATAAACTAATTCAATCAGCATATATAGATGACCCAAACGCAGACAAGTTGATTCATAAAGTAAATATTTATGATGATGGATACCTGAGAAGATTATATACTAGTAAAAGGCCTTTTGCTCAAATTAAATATCAAAATGTAAAGATAACTAGCGATGATATGCTTGCTCAGGCAATTCGTTCAAAAGTTTCTCAATGCCTCTCTGAGTTTCAAAGAGAATTTTCAACGTTATTAGAATGCGACCATTTGAAAGAAAAACAGATGAATATTAGTTTTTATTTCCGGGGCTATGGAACAAAGGGTCAGGAGATACCTTTTAGTTTTTGTGGAGATATTATTAGATTAAACTTCTGTAGTAGTTATTTAGGAGATAAAGGGCAGCTTGAAAATCTAGACGCTGCGTTATTTCGTTCTTTCTTTATTTCTTATTTTGATGTAACTAAGGATCAATTTAATGGTAATTATCGTGGAATGAGCAATCAACTTTATCGGTTAATATATGGATTAAGCAAGGCGCTTGCAGCTCGTGCACCTTATTCCTCTTGTAATGAAAGAGGTAAAATTTTAAGTAGAAAACCTTCTCTTACAGATATCCAAGCTGTTTTAAATAACACCTGCAATCTTGATTTTTTTAATAAAGATCGCTCAGAATTGTGTCTTTTAGGCGAGTATTTGCTCTCAGAACAAAAAACTTTTGTTGAAAATCTACTGACCTCTTTTAGGACGAAAGATTTTAAAAAAATTAATAGTTATATGTCTAATTTTCTGTCGGGAAAAAGAGATATTCTTCAAATAAATCTCATATGTAGTACTAATCTAACGAATGTCTCTATAATTCAAAATGAGACTGACGTAACAGATCAAGAAATGAGTAACTTTTTTGACGGATTGAATAAAATACGAATACAATAGTTTTGATGTAATAGACAAGACTTAAATTGACACTTAGTGGTAAATAGCAAAGAAAAACAGCTTTTGCAACTAAGGCATCGGGGCTTATTTTATCTCTCAATTGCTATAGAAAAACCTGCATATGGACAGCTCCGAGTTTCCAATGAGATGAAAAAGAAAGGAGTTCTCATTTCTCCAGGAGGTGTGAGATCGATATGGCTAGATGTTTAGTCCCAAAGTGTGATGGAGTGGATTAATTCTAAAACTTTTTGGTTTTTTTTGCCAACTTTTGATAATATATTCAAATGGTGTTAATCATTTTAGAGCTTTCAATCTTTTCGCAAAGTTATAGGCATTTAAAAAATTATATAAATGCTCTTTTAACTGCTGATGGGTTTGGTAGTGGTATCTTTTCACGGTAGCCTCTTTAAGGGTTCTGTTCATCCGTTCAACTTGGCCATTTGTCCATGGGTGGTTTACTTTTGTTAACCGATGCTCTATTAGGATAAGAAGAAAACTTCTTCTTAAGGGGTTTTTCACCTTTTGTTTCAGGCAGACGACTTATCCCGTGCCTTTGTAAGCATCGATGAAGGGTAGATATTTTCTTCATTGCTTAGGATAGTGGAATGAATCTTTTTAGGCCCCGCTGAAACCCTCTCTTCCTCCACTTAAGAACAGTTTTAGGGTTGAGACTCAATTCCTCTGCTAATTTGGCTATGCTCTTTTGACTATTTTGTATTTTCCGACGTATCGCCTCAGTTGTTTTGGCGCACCCATGTACTATTTGTCCCATAATGTTTCCTTTGATGCTAAATGTTCATAGTATACACCATTATACTTTGGGACTAAACAAGCTCCGAGTTTCCAATGAGATGAAAAAGAAAGGAGTTCTCATTTCTCCAGGAGGAGTGAGATCGATATAGCTAAGGCCATGATCTAGAAACATTTAAGAAGAGACTAAAGGCGTTAGAAGCAAAATGTTGCACAAGATACCTATTATGTAGGCACTATTAAAGGTGTGGGAAGGATCTATCAGCAAACAGTGATTGATACCTATAGTAAAGTTGCTTTTGCTAAGTTGTATGACAGAAAAAATGCACTAGTAGCAGCATAAGTATTAAATGATAAAACAATACCCTGGTTTGAAGAACAAGAGTTAAGAGTGTTAAGAATACTTAACCGT
>NZ_JAAVTY010000015.1:0-19180 GCF_018642185.1 Candidatus Rhabdochlamydia sp. W815
TCTCCTTGTGTTTGATTGTTAAAAATCACAATAGAGATTCTTTCATCGCCTGCCTATTCTTTTTTTAATTCTTCTGTGCACTTCAAACTTGAAAAGACTGGGATGTATAGTAGAAATAGCCAAAAGAAATACACTTCATACTTTTACAGTTATCCCAAAAGATGGGTTGTAGAGCGTTCTTTTGCGTGGATAGAAAAATGTCGCAGGCTATGGAAAAATTGCGAAAGAAAACTACATACAAGCCTGAATATGGTGGTTCTTGCTTTTATTGCTCTACTTTTGAAAAGATTTTAAACAGGCTCTAACAATAAAATAGATTTGATTCTATCGCATAGCCTTTTATCCCGTTCATGGCGATGACGAGCCTTGAGAATGTCTTTTTGGTTTCTTGTTAAAAAGTTCGCTTCAGGTTGCATAGATGTAAGGTTTATAACTTAATCAATGAGAAAAATTCAATGAATTTAGTGTTTGAAAAGTCTTTTTTCTAATGCGTTTCAGTATATTAGCGGTGGTAATGTGAATAGCATGAGGAAGTCCTTGGGTATCGAATGCTATATGTCTTTTTATTCCTGATATTTTTTTCTCTGCATCATATCCTTTCTTCTCTGATGTATCAGTATTTTTAACACTTTGAGCATCAATAATTACAAAGCTTGTTTTCTCTTTCCGATTCACTACATAAAAACCATTTGTTCGGTGTAAAAAACGTTTTAGCATATAGCTGTTTCCTTAAGCTATGCAAGAGAAACACTTACTTTGAACCGTATAAAAAGGATTAAAAGTAAGAGTTAAAAATTCCAAGACGCATTTATATTCATTTCATTCACTGTTGATCTTTTTCCAAAAACCCCTTCATATCCTATAGATAACTGGATGTCTCCTTGGCGGGAGACAAGAAATTGCGCACCCACGAGCAATTGATCGATTGTTTGGTGAAAGTTAGAAGTTGTAAAATCAGGTCTAAAAAATGTTCCCCCTCTAAATCCAGAAGTGTAATGACCGCGCGTTAGAGGAGTTGTTCTCAACCAACCTAGATTGACACTAGGAACTAAGCAAAAACCAGCAACACATGATTCTTTAGTGACTTTAATATTGACCAAAGAACGTAAAAAGGAAGAGCATTTGCCTTTTATAGAAAGGTCAATAGACTGAGCTCCTTTTTCTTTAAATTTCCCTTGGAACGAGTTGGTTTGATCTAATCTGATTTCAGGTTGAACGAAAAAATTGTCTATATGGAAAGGCTCTAATCTAAACCCTGCTAGGAGAATCTCTGAAAGGTTCCAAGTAGTAGGATCGCTATGCGCTTTTCTAGAAAGCCCTGGAAATACAATTTTTCGATCCACATCATAGAAATTACCTACTCCTAAAAGCAGAAAATCGAAATAGAAATTTTCACAGTCGTACTTAACATAAGGACCTAAGTATATGGAATCAGCATGAGCATGGCCCACCTGATGTTTCCAATCAAGTTGGGCATGAGAGTATCCAAATCCTATGCCTAGGCTCCACTCATCGAGAAATAGGCGGTCTGCCCCCACTGCAACTCCCCAGGTGCGAGCCGTAAAGCCAGGAGCTCCTTGACGCTCTTCTTGTGAATAAATAAACCCTAAAGGGTTAAACCAAATATTTGTAGGTTCATCGATATCTGCGTAACAATAAGACCTTTGACCAACTCCTGTTAAAAAAAAGGTATTGGCAAAATTAAAATTGTTCTCGAGTTCAACTAAGGGCAGAGATCCAAATGCAGCAGGGGTTAAGCTTTTAAGTGCTTTTGCATATTCATCCATCGGTAGCTGGAGTAACGCATTAGCCACTAAAACTAGATCTGTATTTGCAAAATCAAAGTTATTACAAAATAGACAATCTGCAACAGATTTCGGATTACCGGTCAAGTTAGAATCAGGCATACCTACAACTACAGAAGGGGATTTTAAAAAGAGTTGAACTTGGTTAGGCAAATAATTGATGGTGTAATCAAAGGGCCTACTAATAACAGTACGGCTAAATTGTCCTGTGACAGATTCTGCAGTAAGAAAAGTATAGGTTGTTCCTTCTAAATAAACTCCGGGTGTAGGCTTGATGAGAAGCTCCCCGTTCAACGAGGCCATCCCTGTCACTTCTAGTAGATCGCTTCCTCCTATAACATCAATTTCTATACCTAATCTACCAGATGGGTCTTGCGTATAATTCCCGTTGATTGTAAGGGTTCCAATAGAATTCCCTGGTTCTACAAAACCGAAGTTCTTCATAATGCTTATATTGAATGTTCCAGAGCCAAAAATATAGCCATAGTTGGTAACAACGCCTGCATTGATTGTTCCATTATTTTGCAGTGTGCCACGCATTACATTAACAGAATTGCTGGCAAATTTTTCTTTGACAGGAATGACAAGAGTCCCGTTTTGAATAATAGTATTACCTGCAAAATCATCAACTCCAATAAAAGATAATCTTTCAGTTCCATCTTTAACTAGAGTACCATTACCTGATATTTGACCTTCGTAGGCTCCTGAAAAGTTTTGGTCAAAAATTAGAGTTCCGAAGCTGTTAATAAGAACATCGTTTTGTATATAAGATGCGTTTCCTTGCACAGTTCCGTCTTTTATGATCAAATTTCCCATAGGAACTGTTTCTGTTAAAACCAAGGTCCCCGCGTCTGTTTTTGTGAGAGAACCCTCACCCCGGATAGGGCCTCCAATAAATAAAGTACGAGAAGGATTTACAGCAATAGTTCCCTCTAAATTTAAAATAATATCCCTTTCTAAGGAAAAAGTATCCGTTGCTTCAAGGGTTCCTCCTGCAAAAACGAGCTCTGAAGAACGAAATCCCAGCACATCACTTGCTATAACAATAGTTCCCTCTTTGATTACAGTAGGTCCTCGATAGTTGTTTTTTTGTGAGGTCATAGTAACCGTGCCACTACCTTCTTTTCTAACCCCTATATCTTGAAAACTTCCTGGATCTGATTGGATACTAAAATCTGCTAGTAAAGAGTTCTCATTTTGAAATACTAACTTAGCGTCACTATATAAAAAAATATCGTCAGCAAATCCAAGCCCAGGCCCAGCGGGTAGAGCAATATCAGATCCGACAGAATCTGTTCCAGCCTCGCCTCCTTGGGTTTGATTCCCACGTAAAGAAACCGAGTCTTGGATAATTAACTGGGCGTTGTTACCAACAAAAACAGCTCCTCCAATTCCAGCTCCACCACCACCACTTCCTGCATAAGGTTTTATTTGTTGAGCCTGACCACCGCCATTTCCCCCAAAGCTCCCTCCTTGGCTGACCTCACCAGCCTTAAAAACATGATAATACTTTTCGTTGTTTTCAGAAGGCGTTTCCTGAAGAAAAGCATCGTTGCCACCTCCGCCGCCTCCAAAACCACCTCCGCCTCCTCCCCCTCCTCCCTGGAAAGGAATGTTTCTCCCAACAGAAATTACTATCGGGTTAAGCCTAAGAGCTTTGAATCCTCCTCCTCCTCCCGTTGTATATTTGACTGTTGCTCCTGGGAGGGTCGTTAAATCTCCACCACCACCACCGCCACCACCGCCAAACCCACCACCACCACCACCACTACCAAAACCCGTTATAGGTACTAGTTGTGCTATTGCCTGATTAGGAGTTCTGGAAATGGGGCCTGGAACCTCTCCCCGTCCTTTTTGTGGAGTTGAAAGGTCAATCACAGATGAGGATCCCCCACCACCACCGCTGCCATAACCACCACCACCACCACCGTTTCTTAGGACACTTGCAGCACCACCGCCACCGCCCTTATCACCACCATTACCAGGTTGAGATACAAGTTGTATTTTTACATAGACTATTTTTTCCCCGAATAGGACATTTGCTTTTTGCTGAAATAGTGTTGGAGGTTGTGCAACATACGCACCTCCACCCCCGCCTCCACCGGCTCCTCCTTTTCCTCCCGTTCCTCCATCTACAACTTGATCACTTGTCAAAAACTCATAAATACTACCTGTAGTAGAGCCACCTTTTCCACCACCACCATTGCTTAAGTCTCTAGAACTACTACCTAAATCACCATTTGTTATCTCGAATTTGGGTTCTAAAGGATCCTTAAAAAAAAGGTCATAAATGGCTTTACCAACTTGAAAAGCAGGACCAATTTTATTGACTGGGAATTTAGAACCTAGGTAAAATATTTTATAAGGGATGCCGTTGTACAAAACCTCAGCTGTTACCCTTCCTCCATTTCCTCCTCCATTTCCTCCTCCTGCTAATGGGTTTCCGTTCGCTCCATGTTGACCTGGATTATCCCCTCCTCCTTGTGTCGGACTAGCATTTGGGTCAGCTGATGAAAAACTAGCACCTCCTCCTGATCCACTGAAACCTCCTCCTTTCAAATTTTGAAAACCACCTGCACCTTTTCCTCCTTGTGCAAGATTATTCTTAAGAGAGGTGTTATTCAAAGTAACAACAGTATTAGGAGCTACATACACTCCACCCCCTGCTCCTAATCCTCCTCCTCCTCCACTACTTCGATTTGAGATTCCATTTCCCCCAATAGCTGCACCATTTTGTATATTGCAATTTTCGATAGTTAGATTAGCATTTGCAACGAATAAACGATTTTGGTTCCCATCAATTATTTGAGGAACTGTTCCAGACGTAGTAATCTTTGCCGTTCTTTGGATAACAGGTAATTTGCTAGTAAGCAGAATAGGAGGCAATCCGCTATTTATAGTTATAGTATTAGTAGCTGTATTCCCTGTCTCATTCAGATCTAAAATAGCTTGTCTAAGGCTGCCTGGGCCTGCATCGGCTTCACTTGAAACTGTATAGGTATCGCCCCACAAAGGAGCTGAAAAAAAAATTATGCTAGTTAAGATAAGAAAGTGCTTAGAATCCATATGTACTCAAATGTTATAAATAGTTAACTTTATTCTTTAAAGATATATGCATATAACATTTTTATTAAAAATAACAAAAATTTTTAAAAATCTATCGAGTTTTTTACTAGACTTCTTGCGTAATTAGATTTTCGCTATACTTCTTTCCTAAATGGAGGGAAAGGAAAAATTACTTAGAACTTCAATCTATCCCACCCGAGCAATTTAGAAGACAGACAGGAGTGAAACGAAAAACTTTTGAAGAAATGGTCTTAATTTTATTGGAAGAGCAAAACAAAAGATATAGAAAGGTTTGGTTTACGGTTCAATCTTATTGCTGGAATCTACAATTATGAAATTTTTATTTAACTACGCAAGAGGTCTAATAGACAAGACTTAAATAGTACGGGTTTTTATGAAGAGTTGGTAAATGAAATATCTTTTTTTAACTTTTGCATTTTCTGGATATATTTCGATGAGAATACGAATCAAATAATGGTTGTTTTCTTGTAAATGTATATATCCATACTTTTTTATGATTAGTTTCTTAGAAGAAGAACCTAATTTTAGAATAAACGATTCAGGTGCTGAAAGTTCGATTTTCTCTTTTGGACCCTTTGCTGATAAAACAGCTAGAAATTTTTTTTCCTGGGAATACAGATCTTTTTTAATAACAGAAAATTGGATATCAGCTAACCTACGTAGCTGCAGCTCTTGTAGAGAGAGATATTCTTTTTGCAAAGCTTTTATAGGCAAATAAGCAAAGGGTAGGATCATAGTGATAAGCAAAAATAAGGCGACCAATAGCTCTAGTAGTAAGAAAGGGCGTTTCTCGATGATACGTTTCATAATGCTTTCTAATCTACCCGTGAACGCTTTTTTTTGTATAGATTTGACAAAATATCTTTACGCATAGTAGTCTTAATATTTTCTTAACAGATATGGTAATATGCAATTACGTGGAAAGTCCCTCTATAATTTATTGCGAGTAAAACACAACAATAATCCTAAGACTCGAGTTGCTCCCTGGCAGATAGAGGATTTACGAGAATTGAAACTTGCTACTTTATTTACACGTCTGGGTAAAATTGGTATTTTTTTTAATGAAGTGAGTTTTGTAGAACAAGCTCAGCAATTTGATAATCCAGAGGAACTAACCAAACATATATGGCCAAAGGAAGAAGAAGGTCAAGCTAAATGTTATCTTTTGCTGTTTGAGCTGTGGCGTAGACTTCTGCCGGAAAATCTACCTATTTCTTTGTTTTGCGATCAATTGGATTGTTTAATAGATGCATATGATAGAGGGTCTTTGGTAGAAGTTGATCAACTACAAGAAGCCTTAGAATCATTGGAAGATATTCTCGACAATGCAGCGGATAAAGAAGGGTCTGCAGAAGAGGTTTTTCTCTATGCATGTAGCTACTCTGCTCATGATTTAGAAGGATTTATCCTCGATTATATTGCTAATCAAATGATAGAGGAAAATTACGTTGGTGCTTCTAAGTTTTTAGATGGATTTTCTCCCTATGTGATTCATAAAAAACGGTTTGAGGCATTAAGAATCTGCTTATTTCTATCAACAGACACCCCATCTGCCTCTTTGATGTTCGATCGATTTCTAGAGTATTTACAAGAAGAGCCGGATTTTGAGTCTCTTTTGATTTTGATGGATTATTTAGTCTATCGAGGGAATCGAGAGTTTTTCTTTAAGGTAGTCAAACAAGCGCTTCTTTCTATGAAAACAGAAGAGCAATTTCAGGATGTGCTTGAAATGATGGCTGAATATTATCATTACATGGACCTAGAAGAAGAAGAAAGACATATTTCTCAAATTAGTAATACTCGGAAAAATTGTCCTGTAGATGTCCCATTAAACAAGAGAGATCCTATTTACTTGGATATAGTCAAAGCAGTATTAGAGAATACGTAAAGGTTTGAAATCTAAATAGTCACAAGAGGTTAAGATATACTGAACTCCGCGAGCTGTACCAAAAGGAAGTGCTTTTCTTCTCACATTGTGTAAATGCCCAAACACACAGTATTGAATCTGAAATTGTTCTAAAATTTCCGAAGTGCGAGAAGGATTTAAATGAGGACCAATAGGAGGATAGTGAGTTAGCGCAATACGAACACGTGCAAGAGGAGATAACTGTTTTAAGCTTAATTTCAAGCGCTCAAGCTCTCTTGAAAAAATAGCCTCTTGTTTTTCAGCATTCTTTTCTGAGAGTTTTTTTTGTAGGGGATTTTCTTTGAATTCGATGTAGTTAGTAAATTGATATTCGTAGGTATCCCATAATCTACTGCCGCCGATGGCTATATATTGCCATAAAATAGCATCATTATGAATCCATTGAATGGAAGAGGGCATGGCTTGGACAAGTTTTGCTTTTGAGCTCCACCAATAGTCATGATTTCCTCGTAAGATAATTTTATGCCCAGGTAGCGCATCTAACCATGCTAAGTCAATAAGAGCTTCCTTTAGATGCATGGCCCAAGAGATATCCCCTGGAATCAATACCAAATCTTCTTTTTCAATACACTCTAGCCAATTAGCATAGATTTTATCTATGTAATTTTTCCAAGGGGGACCAAAAACCTCCATAGATTTTTTAGGTGCACCAAAACAAAGATGCGGATCTGAAAGAGCCCAAATTTTCATTAGATAGTAAACCCATTAGGAATTTTTGTTCCAGATGTTACGATGATAATCCCATCTCGAATATAAATACCATGATCTTTAAAGGTATCTAGGTGATTTATAGCATTTGGATTGGTCAATGTTACGTTATTGCCGATAATAGTATGTTCATCGACAATCACTTTTTTCAAAATGCAATTTCTACCGATAGAACAATATTGCGGTAGGGTACTAGAAGAAGGGAATGCACTAAGATTGCCCACTAAAATGCAGCTTTCAATAATACTACCAGAGTCTATTTTAATGCGCATACCAATGACACTATTGGTAATTTGAGAAGCTTCGCTAATGGATCCTTGAGCAATAATAGAATTTATTACTTTTGTATCTCTAATTAAAGTGCTAGTTAGTTGTTGCGCGGTAGTAAAAATAGGTTTGGTATCAAGATGGTTTTTTTGAGTTAGAGCTAAATTTGCTTTGTAATAGGAAAGAACAGTACCAATATCTTCCCAATATTCCTCATGTTGATAGCAATAGGTGCCTCCCTTATTTACCTGTAAAGGAATAAGATGCCTACCAAAATCATCCCCTTCTTCTTTTAGCAAATTAAATAAGGTTTTTCTTTTGCATAAATAAATACCCATGGATCCTAAGTATTTGGAGTTTAAATTTGATTGGCTAAATCGTTTGAGAGTTATTGTATCAGAAGGTTTTTCAAAAAAGTCCAAAACTTGCTTTTTAGCAGAAATATTGAGTACCCCCATACGCTTTGCTTCTTGCTCTTTAACGTTTAAAGCAGCAATGATAAAATCGGCATTACTCTCCTCTGCAAAGGCAAATAGCTTATTGAAATCCATGTTGTAGAGTTGATCTGCTGACAGAATTAAAAAGTACTCTGCAGAGGAGGCTTCGAAATACTCAAGATTTTGTCTAATGGAATCAGCGGTTCCTTTAAACCAAACTTTGCGCGTAGGTGTTTCTTCAGGGGAAAGCAGTTGAATATTGTTCTTATGAAATTGATCGAAATGATAGGTTTCATAGATGTGTTGTTGCAAAGAGGAGGCTAAGTATTGAGTAATCACAAAGATCGAGTCTAATTTAGCGTGTAAACAATGAGAAAGAGGAATATCGATTAAGCGATAGGCTCCACCAAAGCAAACCGCTGGTTTACAGCGGGTTTGGGTAAGAGGAAACAAACGAGTCCCTTGTCCTCCTGCTAGAATAATGCAGTCGGTCTTTTGCGCGAAAGCGAACATATCCATGTAGTATCTAAAATTGCATTAAAATTATTTATAGGATCAGATTTTAATAAATCTATTTAATCGTCTTTTAACAACTAATGAATTAGTAGACAAGATAGGTTATTTTATTTATATGATTTATAAAATAAATAAGATCTATCATAATCTTTGTTGCAAGTGTAGGTAGCTTAAAATGGACGGTTTCTTGCATAGATAGCATGATTTAAATGAGCTTTAACGAAAGTTTTTATGAGGACAAGGGCCTAAAAGCCCTCGATAGTAATCAAAAATGCCCGTTAGAGCTGCACGATGTAAAAGGCGTGTTGTTTTAGTAATCCGAGGATGAAAGGCATAGAAAAAAAGAGAAAAGAGCTCTTTGGGGAATTGGAAACAATAGAAAGCACGCTTTTGTTTTTTGGAAAGGTGCTGGTTTAAAAAAATTAAGCGATTGCGAGAATAAAAATAGTGCCATAGAGAACCTCTATTCCCTCCTTGAAAACCACAAGAAATCTTATGCCAAACTTTTGCTTGAGGTACAAAAAGACAACTATAGCCAGCCTTTCTGATACGCCAACACCAATCTACTTCTTCCCAAATAAGGAAGAATTCTTTGGATAGAGTGCCTACTGTTTCTATCACTTCTTTTGTTACAAAAATAGCACAACCACAGGCATATTCAATTTCTGTAATGTGATTATATTCGTTGGCTAGATCAATTTCTTTATAGCCCTTGTGATAGAGCCGAAGGGTTTTAGAATGAAGAAATCCACCTGCATGCCAAAGCGTTATAGGTTCATCGTAGTAAAAAATTTTGGCACCTAAACAACCAACATTTGGATGGGTTTGAGCGGTTTGCACAAAGTGGATAAGTAGGTCTTTTGCAATAACCGTATCATTATTAAGTAAGAGTACGTATGCGCAGTCATGCTTGATTGCATAAGCTATACCCTGGTTATTTCCTTCCGCGTATCCTAAGTTTTCTAGCGTAGATAAGAGAGTAACCCCAGGAAAAAGCTCTTTCAGAGCTGTCCGATCAGCAGGGTGCAGGCTATTGTCGACAACAATTATTTCAAAGAGAGGGTAATCTAAAGCAAAAACCGATTGGAGACATTCAATCGTGTTCGATACAGATCCATAATGTAAAATAACAACGCCAACTTTGGAAGACATAATATACAATTTTTTTAAAATTGGATATTCTTTGTATAAGGCAATCGGAAATATTTTAGAAAGAGACTTCTGTCATTAGATTTTTGACCTCGTGCGCATGGTAACTGGATCGGACAAAGGGACCGCAGAACATTTGTTTGATTCCTATCTCTCGGCCATAATCTGCATATTTTTTAAACTGCTCAGGTGTAATGAACTCTTTAACAAGAAGTTTTTTTCTATTTGCTTGCAAGTATTGTCCAATGGTAATGATATTACAGCCTGCTGCTTTAAGATCATCAATCGCTCTTTTAACTTGCTCAGGTGTTTCTCCTAAACCCACCATTAAACCAGATTTGATAAATTGCGCTTTATCAGATTGTTTTACATAAGACAAGATATTTAAAGAACGAAGATAGGTTGCTTTATGTCTAACCCTAGGGGTTAATGCTTCAACGGTTTCTAAATTATGATTAAAAATGTCAGGTTGTTCTTGGAGAAGAAGGTCAATGGCGGCGTAATCTTCTGAAAAATCGGAGGTTAATACTTCCACGGTTACTTCTTTGCGTTCTGTGCGTATCTGGCGGATAATTGCTGCCATGTGAGAGGCGCCTTTATCGATCAGATCATCTCGTGCAACCATAGTGATAACCACATGCTTTAGCCCTAATTCTTGTGCACATAGAGCAATGCGGCTTGGTTCATCAACTTCAGGTTGTTTAGGGTTTTTAGAAAAGTCGATGTCACAAAATCCACAATTACGAGTGCATTGTTTACCTAATGCTAAGAAGGTAGCTGTGTGATTGGAATAACATTCAAAACGATTGGGGCATTTGGCTTCTTCGCATACCGTATTTAAACGATGTCTGGTTAAGATCTTTTGTGTGTGGGATAGGGATGAGCCTCTTGGCAGTTTTCGATGTAACCAAGAGGGAAAGCGTCCTAACGTTTGTGAAAAAGAATAAGATTCAGGATTGATTGGTAGCCTATTTCGCTTATTTTGACTCATGATTTTCTCTTTGGCGGTAGGTGAAGAGGTGTTTCATTTGCTAATAAAGCAGCTTCATGCCAAGCCTCTGGCAGGGTGGGATGAGCATGGATAGTATCAATAATACAATCAAGGGTTAATTCTTGTGCAATCGCTAAACCCATTTCAGCAATTAAAGCAGATGCTTCACTTCCCACAACCTGAGCTCCCAAAATTTGTCCGGTGGATTTATCTATGATGATTTGCGTAAATCCGTCTGTTTCTGCAGAGGCAACCGCTTTACCAAGCGCTTGAAAAGGAAATTTACCAATAATAGGGGCAAACCCTGCTTTTTCAGCTTCTTCAAATGTCATACCTACCATAGCAATTTCCGGATTGGTGAAAATAACGGCCGGAATTGCATTGTAGTGCATTTCAGTGGTCTTTCCTAGTATATTATCTGCGGCTATTATCCCTTGATGAGAAGCTACGTGAGCTAAAAGATTTTTACCTGTTACATCACCAATAGCATAAATTCCATCTACATTCGTTTGCATTTTTTCATTTACGACGATAGCTCCTTTTTGATCAAGAACCACTCCTATCTTTTCCAGTCCTAATCCATTAGACACCAGTTTGCGTCCTATTGCGATGAGCGCCTTATCACCAAATAGCTCTTTACCATCTTCTAAACGGATGCGTAAACCAGATTCTTGTTTATCAATCCCTACTACTTTCACATTGGTTTGTATCTCAATGCCTTTTTTATGAAAAGCAAGCGTTAAAGCATCTGAAATACTTTTTCCCTGATTGATTACAATAGAGTCAAGAGCTTCTAAGATAATCACTTTTACTTTTAGATCGGCAAATAAAGAAGCAAACTCACAACCGATATATCCTCCTCCTACAATAACTAACGTTTTAGGTAGCTCTGTCAGTTCTAAAACAGAAGTAGAGTTGCAGACTAGTTGATGATCGCATGGTATTGAAGGGATATCCAAAGGCTCAGAACCAGTTGCAATAATGATTTGTTCTGCTTCAATCTTGCAATCTTCCTTACCTGTGATTTTGAGCTCTTTGGGCGATATAAACTCTGCCTGACCTTGTATAACTGTAATGTGATTAGATTGTAATAATCCTTGCAACCCTTTACGCATTTTTTCCACAACGCTGTCTTTACGCTGCTTCATTTTTGTGTAATTAAGACGAACAGAACCTAATTCTATACCAAATTCGGCAGCATGGGTCATTCTATGTAAAAGATCTGCATGGGACAAGAGGGTTTTTGTGGGAATACAGCCCACATTAAGGCAAGTTCCTCCAAGGAATTGTTTTTCTATAAGGCATATTTTTTTACCCTCTTGTGAAAGTTTAATAGCAGCTACATATCCTCCAGGTCCTGTCCCGATGATTGCAATATCATATTTTTTTTGATCCATGAAAACTCTCTTTGTGATTGCTAATATGTTAAAACGCTCAAAAATATGATGCAATGGCAAATCTAAAAATGCTGCTCTTAATTCTTTTTATTTAAAATTAATTCGAACCAAATTGGTTGATAATTAGATATATCTGATTAGAAAAAGAAAAAAGCTAGAAATTTTGTCTTATGTGTGTGAAAATGAAGTTAGAATATTTTATATTAAGCTTGATTATTTTATGATGGATAAAGAGCGACAAAAAATGTGTAGTAGCTGTGATGGGCGTATTCCTGTCGAATCTCTACATTGTCCTTATTGTGCAACAGAACAAAGTAGCAATGCTTTTGAAAAAAATTATTTGCAACAAAAAGCTCTTCAAGATAGCTTGCTCTCTTTCTATCCGCCTCCTTATTCGTTAAGAAAAAATCATCCTACTAAGCAGGATGAACAAAAAATAAACGAACAAAAGAGCGCTACGTTTTTACTTAAAGCCCCTAAGGAGGAACCTATCTTGGAAAAAAAATTTGTTTCTGCATCTAGCAGTTGTGTTTTTCCTAAAATAGAGGAAAAAACAGAGAAAGAATATCAAGAGGATAAGAATAGTTTTTGGCCTATTTTATTATTATCGATTGGCGCTAACTTGTTTATCGTTGGAATACTGCAACTGCTTTTTTCTGATGAAGGCTATTTACGGCTAGAGTGGAATAGCCACTATTGGTTTTTTTATTGTCTAGCTTCTTTTCCCCTATTCTTTTTAGGGTATAAAAAAGTAGATCACTTTAAATAGGGTTTACTCTCCTAGAGGGATTGATTTGAGATAAATCAATGAGAGGTGGCCTTTTATTCGTTATATTAGGTTCCACAAAATTCTCTGGCATAACCATAGTAAATTTAAACAAAGCATGCGCGATTTCTTGTTTGATTTCTAAACTTAAAAGATCAAATAAAGCAAAAGCTTCATGTTTAAATTCCATCAAAGGATCTTTCTGACCTACTGCGCGTAAATGTACTTCAGAGCGCAAGTGATCTATATGCAATAAATGTTCTTGCCAGAGGCGATCGATGGTACGAATCAATAACCCACGTACAACTTGGCATAAAACTTTTTCAGCAGAAGTTAAATTGGTAGAAGCAAATAAAGACTGTGTTTGTTGAATTTTTTGAGATTCATGCTCAATTTTTTGTTCAAATGCCCCAAGTATTTTTTGCGTAGCTAATTGTTCAATGTCTTCTAATTGCAAATAATCGTCATCGAATTCTTTAATATCAAAGGTTAAAGGAAAATGGGTGTGTAACCATTGTGTATATCCTTGCGGATCCCAACCGTCTTCTCTATTACGAGAAGAGAAAAACCGATGACACATTTGTATGCAAATACTTTCTAAAATTTCACGTGCAAGAGAGAGAGAATTATCGATATGTAGCACTTCATTACGAAAGGAATAAATCTCTTCTCGTTGCTTATTCATCACATCATCGTATTCTAGGGTATGCTTACGCATATTGTAATTGCGCTGTTCTACGCGTTTTTGAGCGGTTTCAATGGACTTGTTTAATACTTTTGCAGTAATTGCTTCCCCTTCTGGGGGACGGAATCTTTGTAAAAAGATAGTAATTCTAGGAGAGGTAAATAGTCGCATTAAAGAATCTTCAAAAGAAACATAGAATTTAGAGCTACCGGGATCACCTTGCCGCGCTCCTCTACCTCTTAGCTGCCTATCAATGCGTCTAGACTGATGGCGTGTAGTTGCAACGACATATAATCCGCCAATCTCGGCTACACCTTCTTTTAGTTTAATATCCGTTCCTCTACCTGCCATATTTGTTGCAACGGTAATAGCTCCTTTTGAGCCCGCTTCTGCAATGATCTCTGCTTCCCTGGCATGGTTTTTTGCATTGAGAATGGTGTGTTCTAATTGGTGTTGTTTCAAAATACGAGAGAGTTTTTCCGAGGCTTCTACAGATTCTGTTCCGATTAAAATGGGACGAGATTGCGAATGAACCGATTGAATATCTTTTACAAGAGCGTGATATTTTTCTCGCTCGGTCATATAAATTTCATCGTCGTAATCTTTGCGGATACAAGGATGGTGAGTGGGGATTGCTAATACATCTAACTTATAAATTTCTTTGAATTCATTAGCCTCTGTCATTGCAGTACCCGTCATACCTGCAAGTTTTGTGTACAATCTAAAGTAGTTTTGCAGAGTAACAGTTGCATAGGTTTGTGTTTCTCCCTGAATAGTAACACCTTCTTTGGCCTCGATTGCTTGATGCAATCCATCTGCGAATCGTCTACCTGGTTGAGGGCGACCTGTATTTTCATCAATGATCACAATTTTTCGATTTTCAATGATGTAATCGACATCATTTTCCATCAGTAAGTGAGCGCGTAGGAGTTGCCTTAAATTATGAGAGCGTTCTTTACGGCGCGCATCTTCTTCTCTTAATAGAATTTTTTGATTGCGTTTTTCTTGTTCATCCCATTCGGGATGTTGATCGATATTAGCGTATTCATGGCCTAAGTCTAACATGACAAAGTCATCTGAAGAGACCTGATTCTTCGAACCTTCAATCCATTGTTGAATTCCTTTATCGGTTAATTCAAACTCATTAGCGCGTTCATCAACAATAATTAAAAGTTCTGCTAAGGCCTGATGACGCTCTTCTTTGTTGGGTTCAGCATAAAAATAGGTATCCCACTTTTCAATTTCAGCTCTTAACTTAGGGTTTTCGCGTAGTTTTTTAAGAATTCTATTTTGAGGCATCCCTTTGCTAACAAGCCATAGATTTCGAAAAGCTTTTTCACACTCGGCTTCTTGGGTTTTTAATACTTTAAGTTTTTCTGTTTTTTCTTCAATGAGGTGTAATTTTTCTAAAATTTTACGCGCTTCTAGAGCTAAATGGTTACAGGAATCTCTTTGATGCTTTACAAGTACATACACATCGTCTTTTAAATCATCGTACATTTGCCGTGAATGACTAGCAGGACCTGAAATAATAAGAGGAGTTCTGGCTTCGTCAATTAAAATGGAGTCGATTTCATCAACAATAGCAAAGAAGTATCCTCTTTGTACTTGATCTTCTTTTGATTGTGCCATCGAGTTGTCACGTAAATAATCAAAACCAAATTCAGAAGCTGTCCCATAAACAATATCTGCAGCGTATATCTGATTGCGGATGTGATGAGGGGTATTGCCTGTTAATGCGGTTACATTTAATCCCAGCCATCTAAAAATCGTGCCAATCCATTGACAATCCCTTTCTGCTAAGTAATCATTTACCGTCACTAAATGCACTGGTTTGCCTGTGCAAGCGTTTAAATATAAAGGCATAGATGCTGTTAGTGTTTTCCCTTCGCCGGTTTGCATTTCTGCAATAGCACCATGGTGCATAGCAATACCAGCTAGGATTTGTACATCATAGGGAATCATATCCCATTTTTGATCGTAACCGGATACATGGATATCTGTTCCGCATAAACGACGACAGGCGTTTTTGACAACTGCATAAGCTTCTGGAATAAGGTCTTCTAATGTTTCTCCTTTTAGATAGCGCGCCTTAAACTCGGCTGTTTTTTGACGCACTTCTTCATGAGAGAGCTGTTGAAAGTTCTTTTCTAGTCGATTAACTTCTACAACTGTTTTTTGATATCTCTTTAATAAACGGCTTTGAGATGTACCAAAAATTTTTTTAAAAACGCTCAGCATCTTGGTTTTCCTAGTCTTAAATTACCTATTGAGGCTAGGATATTAGAGGTTTTCTTGCAAGACTCTACGCTAATGTTCTTTATTAAATTATTTTTTACAGTTAGCTTTAACTCAATTTTTATAAGGGCAACCCTTAGCGATAAAAAAACAAGAAAACTTTTTACAATCTTTTCTTAAAGGAAATATGCCTAAGATTATTTATTTGGATCGGCTGACTAAGGAAAAAAAACAAGAAAAGGTATATGGTAATTTTTTTATAGATCTTTTATATGAAGATACTTTTTCATCACGTGTAATCTCTTTCTTTATTTTACCGCTAGCCGCTAGGTTTTCTTTCTTTTCTAAACTGTATGGCTTTTTTAAAAAAAGTTCTATGAGTCGTTATAAAATTATTCCTTTTATCAAAAAATTTGATGTCGATACGTCTGAATTTTTGGAACCTGTTAGTCATTTCTGCTCTTTTAATGATTTTTTTATTCGCCGGTTAAAACCTGAAGCAAGACCTATTGTTCAAGAAGAAAATAGGGCTATTTTACCAGCCGATGCACGGTATTTAGTTTTTCCAGATGTAAGAGAATTTCCTCATTTTTTTATTAAAGGAAAAAAATTCTCTTTAAAAGAGCTGCTTAAAAATGAAGAATTAGTGGATAAGTACAAAGCTGGGTCGATGGTTATTGCAAGGCTTTGTCCTGTTGACTACCATAGATTTCATTTTCCTTGTAAGGCAACTCCTGGGCAACCTCGATTAATTAACGGAGCTCTTTTTTCTGTGAATCCATTAGCGCTTAAAAGCAATATAAAAATTCTAAGTGAAAATAAAAGGGTGATTACGATGCTTGCTACTTTGCGTTTTGGGAATCTATTATATCTAGAGATAGGAGCAACGCACGTGGGGAGTATTCATCAAACATTTCAAGTTGATAAGACGTATGAAAAAGGGGATGAAAAAGGATATTTTTCTTTTGGAGGATCTTGTCTGATTTTATTATTTGAACCTAATCGGATTCATTTTGATCAGGACCTAATAAAAAGTAGCGCACAAAATCAAGAGGTGCGCGGACTCATGGGGCAATCGCTAGGCTCATCGATCCATTGACAGATGGGACATGCCTCTTTTTTATGACCGCGAGCAGGACAATACTCTCTTGCAAAATAGATCATTTGCAAATGGAGTTTATTCCAGCTTTTTTTAGGAAAAAGATGTTTGAGGTCTTTTTCTGTTTCCTCCACGGTTTTTCCCCGACTTAAAAGCCACCTTTTTGCACAGCGATGAATATGTGTATCTACAGGGAAAGCGGGCTTGCCAAATCCTTGTGATACGACAACTGATGCGGTTTTATGCCCCACCCCAGGGAGTTTTTCTAAAGCCAATAAAGAGTTTGGGACTCTACCTTTATGTTGCTCAACAAGGATTTTAGAGAGATTCCAGATAGATCTTGCTTTTATATTACTTAAGCCACATGGTTTAATTATGCTAGCAATTTCTTCTATGCTTAAGTTAAGCATTTGTTGAGGGGTAGAGGCTTTTGCAAATAAAGCAGGAGTTACTTGATTTACTTTTTTATCTGTATTTTGTGCAGATAAGACAACTGCAATTAATAAAGTATAAGGATCTCGATACTGCAAGGGAATCTCAGGATCGGGAAATAAATGATGTAAAATATCTTGAATGCGTTGTGCGTGTTTTTTTTTGTTCATTTCCCCACACAAAACTTGGAGAAGATAGCGGTTAAGATATCTTCTGTTATATCGTGACCAATAATTTCTCCCAGCTCTTTTAGGCAGATTTTTAGATCGAAAGAGAGAAACTCAGGAGATAGGTTAGTATGAAGACCATCGATGACTCTTTTGAGCGAAATGGCAGCGTTTAGCAAATTTTTTTCATGACGAATATTGGTAATAAGTACTTCTTCTTTAGAAGAAGGAGCTTTCTGCCAGATCATTTGAGAGATTTTTTGCTTAAGTTCTTCAATTCCTGTTTGGTTTTTAGCGGAGATAAGCAAGCTGTTTTCTCTATCAGGTATAACAGATGCAATATCACTTTTATTCCATATGAGAAGGGTTTTTTTAGCATCTACAATAGAGAGTAGCTGATTTGCATAAGGACAAAGAGGCAAAGAAGCATCTAAGATCAGCAAAACAAGATCGGCTTTTTGCATGGCTTCTTTTGATCTGCGAATTCCTTCTTGTTCAATGATCTCTTTTGTTTCTCGAATTCCCGCTGTGTCGATTAAGCGAAAATGCAAATTTCCTATAAGGAGTTCTTCTTCTAAAGTATCACGTGTGGTTCCAGCAATAGAGGTAACAATGGCACGCTCTTTACCTAATAAAACATTCATCAAAGAGGATTTACCTGCATTGGGTGGCCCTATTAAACATAAAGTAGGCCCAAACTGCAGCAGTTTTCCTTCTTGAAAAGTAGCTGCCAAATAGCAAATTTGTTTTCTTAAGTTTTTTAATCGAGCAATTACGTTTTCAATACTTGCAAATTCCAAATCCTCTTCGGGAAAGTCAACCCAGGCTTCTAACATAGCTGCAATATCGACCAGCTGCTTTTGAAAGGAGAGGATGCGAGAAGAAAGTTGCCCTTGCAGTTGTTGTTCAGCTGCCTGCAGGGCAAGGTCATTTTTAGCTGCAATGAGATTTTGTACGGCCTCTGCTTGTACAAGATCTATTTTCCCGTGTATAAAAGCGCGAAAAGTGAATTCACCAGGACCTGCCGCTTTAGCGCCTGCTGCTAAAATAGTTTCTAATACTCTTCGTGAAATTAAAGATCCTCCATGACAGTGAATCTCTACAACATCCTCTCCTGTATAAGACTTGGGAGCGCGCATGACGAGCAGCAGAACTTCGTCAATAATTACTTGATCTGCATTTACAATCTTACCTAAATGAACGGTGTGTGAGGGATAAGAGTGAATAGGACCTGAGAAAACCTTAGCTACAATTTCTATCGATTGTTTGCCAGCTACACGGATAACCGCAACCCCTCCCTCTCCTGGGGCAGTAGCGATGGCAGCAATGGTTTGATCAATTTGATACTGTGTATACATAATAAAAACAAAAATAATAGAGCATTTTTTTGGAAATGACAAGGTGTAATTTCTAGACTATAGTGGTTCCGATTCAATCGTATAGAAAAATATTTTGTTTTGTGTTAAGCTATTGAGTATGAAAAAACTGACCCCTAGCCAGAGAGCTGAC
>NZ_JAAVTY010000160.1:0-2322 GCF_018642185.1 Candidatus Rhabdochlamydia sp. W815
AAAAACAGATCCTGATTTACTAGCAGATTATTTTTCCAAAAGAGATTTTCAAGAAATCGTTGTTGGCTTTGAAAGTGGATGTTTATCTCATTAACCTAGCAGTAAAGAAACCATAGCTGATGGCGTGTAATATATTCCAAAGCGGTCTTTGGCAAAATTAATCACTTGTTTAGCCGAATGGGGTGCTTCTTCTTTTACATAGATTTTTAGTTGCTCAAGCTGTTTTTGACTGAGCCAGCAAACCTTTCCTGTATAGTTCAAAGTTCTATTCGTAAAGCCCAGACCATTGATGATCATAGCCACCGCTGCTATTCCTGGACTAACTTTCCTTTGAGGGCCTGATGGCAGACGATTATCAATCCTTTCAGCAATTTTTAAGTCCTGACAAATGGCAACCACTAAGCCATGATGGCCCATTACTGTCGTTTGAATTTCTCCTTCTGAAACCTCTACCATACCGCATCTCTTTTTCCAAAAATATACGCTAGGGGTAGGAATGTAGGAGAGATCTATTCAAATTAAGAGTTTTAGTATATAAATATTTTTATAAAAAGAATAACCCCTTCTTGCAAGATAGAGCAGTTTTTTCAAAAAAACCCAGTTATGCAATTTTTAATTTGAAATCAAACCAATATAGCTGTTTTTTAATTAGATTGATTTTGTAATATATAATAATAATTTTATTTGAGTATTAATGTAATATTAACAATTCTTGTCTAAATAAAATGTTTTAATAGTATGTTTTATTATTATTATGTATAATAAAGTCAGATGTCTAATTTCTTGTTAATGTTTGAATTGTCTATAAAAATATAAAAAAACATTTAATCTTCCTTAGAAGGAAGGGGTAATACAAAATGGACAAGACAGATCATCAACTCAGAGCTCGATTGGCAAGATTAGAAAGTCAGGTTGATCAGCTTGAAACAGAGTATACTCAAATTAATGAGATGCTTATACGTTGCGGATTTCTAGAAGGAATAAGCACTTTAAAATTTGCTATGGAAGAACTTTTAGTAGAATATCCAGACGAGAGTTCTTTAAATTAAGCTTTTTTATTTACTTCATTTTAAGGGAAGATTTCTCTTCCCTTAATTTCTTTACAAACTTTTAGTGCCTATGCTATACTTTTTTTCTTAACAGTGAAAGGAAAAAATGGCTAAATTGCTTTTGGAAAATACAAACGAGGAAAAAATTCTTGAAGATGGGTCATCTATTCAAGAAGCATGCGAGGACGCAGGAGTTCCTTTTGCTTGTACTGAAGGCGTATGCGGAACTTGTGTGATTGAGGTAACAGAAGGTATGGAAAATTTATCGGAGTTTACTCAAGAAGAGCAAGATTTCTTAGGAGAATTGCATTGCGAGCGCCTGGCTTGTCAGTGTAAGATAATAAGTGGTTCTGTAAAAATTAAACATTAAAAAAAGTGTACGTATGTCTCAAGAAAAAAAGATTGCAAAAGAAATGACGATTGAAGAAATTTTATCTTCTTTTCCTCATAAAAGTCAAAAGTTAGCTCAAGAAATGACTAATATTGGTTTGCATTGCGTTGGATGTGGCGCTGCTACATGGGAAACCCTTGAGGGTGGAATGCTAGGTCATGGTTTCGTACAAGAACAGATTGAACAGTTAGTCGAGAGATTAAATAGCGTTTTAGCAGAAAAAATCGACCCTACAACAATTACGCTTACCAAGCGTGCTGCTGAGAAGTTTTGCCAGATTTTACAAGAAGAAGGCAAGGATAATTGGGGTTTGCGTTTCGCGGATCGCGCAGCGGGATGTAATGGATTTGAGTACGTTTTAGACTATTCTCAAACAGCGGAAGAAGATGATCAAGTATTTGAATCTCATGGTGTGCAAATTCACGTAAAAAAAACCATCGTGGACCGTTTAATCGGCTCTGAAATTGATTATACAGAAGGTTTAAACGGTGCTGGATTTAAAATCAGTAACCCCAATGCAAAAACATCTTGTGGTTGCGGCAAGTCGCAAAGTTATTAATGTATACTAGTTTGATTTCAAATTAAGAATTGCATAACTAGGTTTTTTTGAAAAAACTGCTCCATCTTGCAAGAAGATGTTATCTTTTGTATAAAAATGTTTATATATTCAAACTCTTAATTTGAATGCAAACGAGTTCTCTAATTGCACACAAGGGGAATATAAATTCTCTTAATTCTTCATAAGCTCTCCGAGCCGATATTTTGCTTGCAAAATAAAAGGCGTTTTTAAGATCTTAGGACAGCAAAGTTTAATGCGGGAGATAAGTCCAGGGTTCTCTGCGGAGTCTTTTTGAAGAAAACTATTTTAGATTCTTCGCTCCA
>NZ_JAAVTY010000161.1:0-2308 GCF_018642185.1 Candidatus Rhabdochlamydia sp. W815
TCTTAGATCCATTGAATAAGGTTTAGGCATTTCTCTACCTCCATATATTTTGTTGGAGAAAAATATACAACTTTATCAATAATATTTTAAATAACTATAATTTATATTTAATTACAAATTTCGGAGAAAAAGGGGAAACGTACAACCGTAATACGATGCAGAACTTTCATAGGTAAAAAGCAGGCGAAAGCAGGCGGTAGATAGCTCCTACCCAAAAGAAAGAGAAAAGGCGGTTATAAAGTCTCAAAAGCAAACAGCTTATGTTACCAAACCCAAAAACGTGCAATTTACGCGTTTAAATAGCTTCTAAGCTTGTTTTAAGCATTAGAATGAAAGTTTTAAAATAGGGGGTTATGCAAGAAGTTCAAAGTCTCTGCTCTTGTGATCTTGGAATGTTTGTTTGAAAATCAAAAATCACAATTTCGTGGAATTGTTCTTCAATCTTCGTTGGTGATTTGTTTTTAACTTATAAAGAGTGATTTATACTATTTAATATCAATAAATATACTCTTTAACAATGTAAGATGAAATTAATCGTTAATTATAATAATTTTCTGTCTAATTGAAACCTAAAATGATATTCTCTACTTGTT
Organism: Candidatus Rhabdochlamydia sp. W815; assembly: GCF_018642185.1. Classification (NCBI taxonomy): domain Bacteria; kingdom Pseudomonadati; phylum Chlamydiota; class Chlamydiia; order Parachlamydiales; family Candidatus Rhabdochlamydiaceae; genus Candidatus Rhabdochlamydia; species Candidatus Rhabdochlamydia sp. W815. The sequence goes on from NZ_JAAVTY010000161.1 coordinate 594, forward strand.
TTCAAGTCAGTTGATTGATGTTAGTCATTAATTGTGAAAAGAAGGAATTAAGCAATGCTGATAGATGTACTAAATGCACTATTACATCTGTTAGATACGTTTCCTAAAGAGATACTGATGAAACTCATACAAAAATAAAAAAAAATGTTCCTTCTAACTGAAATAAACTCAGTGTAAATATAACTTTAATATAATAACCACGGATAAGAATATGGTACCTCTAGGTATACTAAACACAGTATTAGGATTATTGAATATCGTGCCTTTAGGCACTCTTCCTTTACTAAATACTTTATTGTTACAAGCGCAATTATTGATAGATCAAGGCAATAGCCCACAACAAGTTTTTGCAATTCTTTCAGTCGCAATAACTGGTTCTTGTTCTCTCCCAGTCCGAGCTGGAGAAAAATAGAGATACTGCTAAGTATTACAAAAGAAAAACCGCATGATTTTCCCTCATGTGGTTTTTTTATTTGAGTCATGTGAGTTTTATAAATGAGTCTTTCTTATTTTTTTCTGAAATATGCTTACTACAAATCATCAGATTTTTGTTTGTCTGTCTTTTGAAAAATTTTTTCCTGGATACAATCTGTGACAAATTTCCGAATGGACATTCCTAGTTTTGCTACATGCATTTTGATTTTTTTATGTTCCTTTTCTGAAACATCTATTGACATTCTGGTTTTTTTATCACGCATTTTAATCCTCCGTAATTTTTTTTGAAGAGACTCGATGATATTTCTTATGATGCATATACTCGTTTGCATTCAAATTAAGAGTTTGAATTCATAAACATTTTTTATATAAAAAATAACATCTTCTTGAAAGATAGAGTAGTTTTTTCAAAAAAACCTAATTATGCAATTCTTAATTTGAAATCAAACTAGTATATGTTTCTAAAGAAACAGAAATTTCTTGCGTTTTCGAATCTCGAAAAAATCCTTAGCAAAAGGGAATGTCTATCTTAAAAACCATTATACTAACTTCGATTTTTACTACACGCAAGAGGAATGCAAACTTCCAAAAATTACTACGTGTATAGTGTGACTATCGTAAGAAGTTAGATTGGCATTTCCTTCAATGAACTTGGTTCCTACTTCTAGTGTATGAGTCTTTAGCAAAGTGGGAGCTGCTTGAACATTAAATCCTTCTGCTATCACTACGGGGACATAGTTCGTACTTGACATAGGAATAATGAAAGAAATCAGATAAGAGCCTGTATCTTTTTTATGAACAGACATTACGTTAAATCCCTCATAGACTTCACCTGTTACCCCTGAGAATGTTGTCCATGCTTTTGCTATGGAAGGATGTATCGATAAAATGGCAGCAGGCTTGATGCTTGTTGTATATTCACAAAATTCATCTTTTTCATGCTTAGGGGGATCTAGTTGTCTTGTGTCTTCTTGAAGTTTAGGCGCTCCTGTTGTGTAGCTTTGGTTTGTTACATAAGTCCGTGAATGAGGGGGTATAAAAACATGCATCCCATGAAAATTTCCTTTTCTATCACACCCTACTAATCTGGGATTCTGTGTACGAATCATCTGTTTTTTTTCTTGTCTTATCATTGACTTAAATCCACCTTATATTTTTTTCTAATGTCTTTTATTATGAATAGTCTTTTCAAGTTTGAAGTGCACAGAAGAATTAAAAAAAGAATAGGCAGGCGATGAAAGAATCTCTATTGTGATTTTTAACAATCAAACACAAGGAGA
>NZ_JAAVTY010000162.1:0-2265 GCF_018642185.1 Candidatus Rhabdochlamydia sp. W815
TGCTTTTTCTTGAGCTTGCTGATGACGGTATCCTCGTTGCCCTTTATTTCTCTTAAGTTCCCTACTAATAGTGCTATGATGAACTTTTAGAATGGTTACTATTAAGCTAGATGTATCTCCTCTAGCTTGTAAAATATAAATCTGATATCTCTTGGTCATAGGTTAGGTGATGGTAGCCTTTAGGCAAGGTCTCTTTTTGTGTTTGATTGTTAAAAATCACAATAGAGATTCTTTCATCTTCTTTTAATGAAAATAAAGTTAGGGAAATTTAGCATGACAGCCATCAGGCCAGATTTTTTTACACCCGTTCGCTTCGAAGAACCAAAAACAATTAAGCAATATATTCAGGAAGGGGTTGATAATTATTTTTATCTCAGCGGCAGATCTGTAGTTGTTATCCCTAGAGAAATTTTAAATGGTAGCCAGGCTGTAAGAATTATAAAAGATCAAGACCAAGGCAAAGTTAAACAAGTTATTCTTGGTGCTATCAAAGTTATCTCTTACATGATTGTGATCATCCCTTTGCTAATGCTTGTAGCAAAGGCCTCCTTTAGGCTTACCCATAAATTTCATATTGTATCGAAAGATAAATATGAATCCATAGTTAGACAAAAAAATTATTCTCTTGTAAAGAAAGTAAGCTTCTGGCGTCACTTTCTTTTTTCTTATAACAAGGCTATCGATGACGAGAAATGGAATAGCACCCAAGGGCTATCATTTTTGATAGCAGAATTTCAGACAATCAAAGGATCTTTTCATGCTTTATTAGCTGAAACAGAAAGTGAGCATACAGAATATCAAGAAAAAAAAGAGAACTTAAAAAACTTTATTTCTGAATTGATTGATCAGACAACAGAATCCTTAAGTGCTCTTCAGGAGAAAATACAAAATAAAACCCCTAGGGGTTTGGAAAATGTAGGTAATACCTGCTATATGAATTCTGCCCTTCAACCTCTTCTGGCTATAGGAAATTTTAAACAATTAATTCCAAATAGTGTAGCCCCCGAACCAGAAGACAGTTTTGAAGCGCGTAAAAACATTCTCGCTTCTTTTAAAGATTTTTTTGAAAGCTGGACAAATAAAGATAATGCAGCAAATCTGGGTCATAAGGTTGGAAATTTACGCAAAGAAATTTTCGAAGCAGGACTATCACAAGGTGGATTCACTAACAGCAGAGACCAAGACCAAGAAAGAGGGTTTCAAGATGCAGGGCAATTTTTTGAATTGATCCTTCATATTTTAGGTAAGGGTTTCCAGTTAGAAATAACAAGAACGCCTGTAATGAATGATGGAACGTCCATAGAGGCTAGAAAAACAGAAGAAACAACTCCCCAGGGAGTTTTTTATTTACAGTTGCCTGGTGATTCGCTTCAAGAAATCGTGAATGGATATCAAGCAGCTCTCGACCAAGAGGGTGAATGGCGAGTAGAAGATTCTCATTCTCAAAGCGAGATATTATTTTTTCGTTTTAAAGAAATGCAGAAAATTGTTGGCCCTGTACCTGAAATATTAGTTGTCGAGGTAAATAATCACGTTGTAAACCCCGAGCAGGATCATGTTATTAATTTTGCTCCTTTATTCAAAGAGCCTTCAGAAAATTGCGAGTACAAATTGGTCGGGTTTTCACAAAATCATCACCAGGTTCACTGGACTTCTGTAGTTTGGAAAGAAAACAATTGGTTCTACTGCAATGACGGTCAAACACAACAAGTACCTATAGAAAGCAATTTTTTTAAGCATCCTGCCAACTACATGATATTTCAAAAGCATGAAAATGGGTATCTCTAATAACACATTCCAGAAAAAGCGCATTTTTTAAATCAAGATCTGAAAAATTTGAAGTGTCGATTAAACAATTTTTGAATTTTATGGATAAAAACATTTTATCGCATTTGGAAAAGTCAACACCGAGGAGCTTGCAGTTTTAAAATTCAACATCTTGGAATCTTGTCCTAGACAGAACTTGAGTTGACAGACAGCACTTCATTGACAGTGTCAATTTGGTGTAATGTGTCTAGCATTTTCATTTGTGCTAGATGCTTTTTATCCACATCCATTTGCAGTTCTTCTAGACTATGATACACTTTTTGCCTAAATGCTGATGCAGAAAATTCATTTTGAATCGTCTGAGGAAACTTCTCACAGATTCCGTTGGTTTGAGGATGCCTTGCCTTTGTTCGAGTATGTTCAATATCCTCTATTGTAAGATAGAGCTCATATTCATGGTATTCCCGACTCCCACAGTACTCTGTCCCTCTACGGTTA
>NZ_JAAVTY010000163.1:0-2262 GCF_018642185.1 Candidatus Rhabdochlamydia sp. W815
AAGTATTAAATGATAAAACAATACCCTGGTTTGAAGAACAAGAGTTAAGAGTGTTAAGAATACTTAACCGTAGAGGGACAGAGTACTGTGGGAGTCGGGAATACCATGAATATGAGCTCTATCTTACAATAGAAGATATTGAACATAATCGAACAAAGGCAAGGCATCCTCAAACCAACGGAATCTGTGAGAAGTTTCATCAGACGATTCAAATTGCAACTTGATTTTTTCTTCAATACGGGTAAGTATTTGAGGAGTCATTTTTTTATTGGGTTGAGAATTTTTTCTAAGAAATGCTTTTTCTTGAGCTTGCTGATGACGGTATCCTCGTTGCCCTTTATTTCTCTTAAGTTCCCTACTAATAGTGCTATGATGAACTTTTAGAATGGTTGCTATTGAGCTAGATGTATCTCCTCTAGCTTTTAAAATATAAATCTGACATCTTTGGTCATAGGTTAGGTGATGGTTGCCTTTAGACAAGGTCTCTTTTTGTGTTTGATTGTTAAAAATCACAATAGAGATTCTTTCATCGTCTGCCTATTATTTTTTTAATTCTTCTGTGCACTTCAAACTTTAAAAGACTAATATTAAACTTAAAATTATTTTTATATTTTATTTTATAATGAATTCATATAAAATATTCTTTTTAAGTTTCTAAAAAGAGGAAATAGTTATGAAAAATATTTTAGATACAATTATGGATACAACAAGTTCTTCTGTTAGTGCTAAAGGATTTTTACGAGGTCATTTAGCTTTTGAACGTTGGTATTTTTACTACCATAATAAATTGAGCCCTCAACAAACAGCAAAAGACCCTTCTATCCAGATCTTTTGCAGATTATGGGCTGTTGCTTCTGCCATTGAAAGTTTTGCTAAAGTAATCATTGTAGGTCTTTCCGCTCTTTATTACGTCTGTCAAAAAAATGATGCAGAAACAGAAAAACGATTAGATGTTTTATGTCAACAAGGTAATAGCTTGTATTACAGTTTTATCGCCTTATATTCTCCAGAAGAAGCATTAAAAGACTTCTCTGTATATAATGCTGAAGATCCTGCTCAATCATTAACTCGAATAAAATGGTTTGGCTATTCCTTAAGAAAGCATTCTTGGGGAAATGGATATAATGGTAAGACAACATTAGAAATGCTTATTAACACTCATTAAATCTTTTTTAGTATTGCACTTAAATTCTGCATTTTGCCATAGCTTAAACTAAATAGACAAAACTAAGGCAAAATGATCCAGTATTTCTTTAAAACAGCAAAAGACGAATCTTTTATTCCGATCCCCTCTGCTAAAGATGGCTGCTGGATTCATGTGGAAGAAGCATTAGCTGCTGATTTAGATCAGGTAGGTCTACTGATTGGGTTGGAATATAGTGACCTTCAAGATAGTCTTGATCGTTATGAAATTGCTCGTATTGAGCATATTAAAAATAATGTACTGATCTTTTCTCGTTGTCCTATCGAATTAGACAATGCTGTTGGTTTATATACAGAAACACTAACCATGATCATTACCCCTTGCTACTTTATTACCATTAGTCCTCAAAAAAATGGCATATTACGAGGATTTTTGAATAAACCAAATACCTTTGCTACAACACAACGCTCTAAATTAGTTATTCATTTATGTATGCGGGTAATTCAAGAATTCACTATGCAGATCAGAAAGGTGCGTTATTACGTCTTAATGCAAGAAAAAGAAATCATCAGTGTAGATAGTGAGGATATCACTATTTTAACCCGTCAGGAAGAAATTCTAAATCAATATCTCTCTAGCTTAGAGCCGATGGAATTGGTATTGAAAGAACTTCCATCTGGAAAATACATTCCTCTGCAAGATAAAGACCAAGCTCTTTTAGAAGATGTATTCCACTCTTTAAAACAATCAGAAACCATTTGCGAAAATGCTTTAAAAAGTATTAGAAGCTTAAGAGATTCTTATCAGATCATTTTCACTAATAACTTACATAAAACAATTAAACTGCTAACAGCATTAACTATTATCTTTAATATTCCCACTATTGTAAGCAGTGTTTATGGGATGAACATAGCACTACCTTTCGCAGATAACATGCATGCTTTTGCCATTATTTTATCTTTAATTTTTGGATTTAGTTTACTTTTTCTATGGTTTTTCAAACGTAAGATGTGGTTATAAGAGCCTGTTTAAAATCTTTTCAGTAAGGCATAATGATAGTTTTCATAAAACCTTTGGAAGTAATTATGGCCCGCTCTTATCCAAGCGATATCTCTCGT
>NZ_JAAVTY010000164.1:0-2256 GCF_018642185.1 Candidatus Rhabdochlamydia sp. W815
TGGACTCAGTCCATAGCTCAGGCATTTGGAGGAGACAGTATTGCCATTGACGGCAAGACATTATGCGGTTCTGGTAATAAGACAATAGATCCTATCCATATGGTAAGCGCTTTTGCTTCTGAGCAAAGTCTTGTGTTGGGACATCTTAAATGTTCTGGAAAAGGAAAAGAACTAGAGACCATTCAAAGCCTGCTTACCATATTAAATATTAAAGGAGTTGTTGTAACAATCGATGCAGCCGGTTGTCACAAAATAGTAGTAGAACAGATTTGTTCCCAGGGAGGAGATTATGTTATTGCTCTTAAAGGCAATCAAGACCACTTACATGCAGAAGCTCATAACTTTTTTGAACAAGCACAGGACGTTATACCGGAAAAAGCTAGCCGTTTGAATCGGCACTACTATATACTCGTTTGCATTCAAATTAAGAGTTTGAATACATAAACATTTTTATACAAAAGGTAACATCTTCTTGCAAGATAAAGCAGTTTTTTCAAAAAAACCTAGTTATGCAATTCTTAATTTGAAATCAATCTAGTATAGGATAGCGGATGTTCTTTTTGAAGAAGACTTTTCTTTGACAGATAGAGAAAATAGTGCTGAAAACAGGGGTTTAGTCTGCCATGTTATTATTTAAGAGGATAATATCTTCTCAAGAGAAGCCATTATGGTCTTTCAATCTTTCTATTCGCGCTTCTAAAGGAGGGTGAGTAGCAAACCAACGGGTAATGCTGCTTTTTTTAGGGGTTGAGATTTTAAATGCTTGAAAAGCCGCAACAGCTGTTTGAGGATCTTGAGTCTGTACATTCTTTTGTAATGCTTTTAAAGCGGCTATCATATTTTCTCTGCCTGCTAAAAAAGCGCCACCGCGATCTGCTCTAAACTCTCTAAAACGAGAAAAGGCACAGATAATCAAAGATCCTAAAACCATAAAGATCACCTCAAATAAAAAGACGAAGATCACATAGCTAAAATAAGACCCTGTAGAAGAATTGTTCCTGTTTCTGCTAAGTCCTGAACAGATATAGGCAAGCACTCTAGCCAAGAACATGACAAAGGCATTAATAACGCCTTGTAATAGGGTCATTGTGACCATGTCCCCATTTTGAATATGAGCCATTTCATGAGCAATAACCCCTTCTAATTCTTTTTCAGACATGCGATTTAACAAACCGGTTGAAACAGCAATTAAACTGCGTTTTTTGGTAGGGCCTGTAGCAAAAGCATTTAATTCAAGGGAATTATATACCCCTACTTGAGGAAAATCCGATAGATTTGCATCTCGAGAAAATTTATGCACAATGGTTAATAATCGCTGTAAACTAGGGTCTTTGGTATGAGAATCTATTAACTGTACTCTCATCATCCATAAAGCGATTTTACGAGAGAGCAAAAGCGAAATAAAGGCTCCTCCCATACCCCAAACAAAACAGAAGATCATTAAAGAATAGAGATTTAAGCCATATGATTGTAAATAAGGTTTTATGTTAAAAACGCTTAGAAAAAAAGAAAGGGTAATAACGACAAGAAAATTGATTAACAAAAATAAAAAAACTCTTTTAGCAATAGCCATTTTTTTCTCCTTATAATCCATCTATTATCTGCTTTTTAAGATTGTTATGTCAATAACCTATGTAATATTTTCAGCACAAAATCTCTGTACAGGACAATTTTTTAGGAGCAGATAAAAAGAATAGCCCGCAAATATGACCAGAGATCTGGCATAATACTTCCAGAAAGCAATCTAAGAGGTATTATGAAATATATTTGCGAACTGAAAAATATTTTAGCAGATAGTTTCCACATAAATATAGTGGTTCCGATTCAATCGTATAGAAAAATATAGGATTAACGACAAGGTTCAATTCGTTGATTTGAACACCCCATTAAGCTAGCCGTTTGAATTGGCACTACTATTACAACTCTAACGTGGAGTTGTGGTTTTTTCCATATAGATATTAACCTTGAGAATTATAGATGAGACCTCTTTCAAAACCCATTAACATAGCTCCAGATTATAAATGCCCGCAATTAGATTGAAGCGAAGACCAAACCTTTTTCGTCTATTTCTATAACGATCAGCTAAAATTTTGAATCGCTTAAGCAGACCAATAGCATTTTCATTAATTACACGTTCTTTGGAAAGGAATTGATTATTTTTTTTGTCTTGTTTTGTTAAAGGATTTTTCTTGCTTCTTCTTTTAGGCATTTGGGTTTTAGCATGAAGCTTTTTAAGTCCTCGATACCCTCCATCTG
>NZ_JAAVTY010000165.1:0-2250 GCF_018642185.1 Candidatus Rhabdochlamydia sp. W815
CCAAAAGATGGGTTGTAGAGCGTTCTTTTGCGTGGATAGAAATAATGTCGCAGGCTATGGAAAAATTGCGAAAGAAAACTACATACAAGCCTGAATATGCTGGTTCTTGCTTTTATTGCTCTACTTTTGAAAAGATTTTAAACAGGCTCTAAAGAAAGTATAAGATTTTTGAGTGCAAAGAATGGAGTAGATGTTAATTCTTGATTAACAAAGAGCAAAAAGGCGATAAGAAGATAAAAAAGATTCATGAATGATTCCAAATGGGCATTTTTTTCAGCTGCGAAATAATCTCTTGAGGATCTTCAATTTCTTGGTTAATAGAAATATTTTCAGCCTCTTGTAGTAAAAGACCCATCTGCTTACCCGGGACTATCCCTGCTGCTTTAAGAGAGCTGGAGGTAACAAGGGGTTGTTTTTTTTGGATTCTTTCAATAGCTTTTTTCAATAGGTGTTGTTTCTTCTGATGAAAGTCGAAAAACTCGTTTCTGTCTTTACTGGGTAAACCATTTCCAAAAATCTGCAGACAAACGTAGGATTGAGGATCTGCGTAAAAATGCGCCCATTCAACAAGCTCTAATTTATCAAGCCAGTCTTTAGGCATAGATAACAGTTTTTTTGCATGGTGAAAAAACAGAGTGAAATTTTTTTCTATGCGAGATAATTTGAGATATTCGCAAATAGATAGGAGCTCTTCTAAAGATCGATCGGGAAATAGCTCTAATACATAAGCAATGACAGGGGTTTTTTTAGAAAATCTTTTAAAGGGTTCTACTTTTTTTTCTAGCTCTTGTATGTTGAGACCCTGAAATTCCGGAAAAATGGTCGTTAATAAACCCAGTCTATATAGTTCTAAAAAACTGGTATCTAATTTGCCAAATTGCGCCATTTTATGAAACTCTTGCCATACACGTTCAATAGCAACAGAAGGAAATAAGCTCTTTGCATGAGTGAGAATGGCTTGATAAGTTTCTACCTCAATAGAGAAATTAAAGCGAGTAGAGTAGCGCACAGCTCGTATCATACGCAATCGATCTTCTAAAAAACGAGCATGCGGATCTCCAATAGCGCGAATGATTCCTGATCTGAGATCTTTTTGGCCTTCTACGTAATCGTATAACGTTTTTGTAAGAGGGTCCCAAAACAAGCCGTTAATAGTAAAATCCCGACGGAGTGCGTCTTGTTCTGGGGTGGCAGATTCGATATGAGTAGGACGTCTTCCATCTACATAATCTTTTTCTTTGCGAAAAGTAGCTACTTCAAATTGATGTCCTTCAACAACTACAATCACAATGCCAAAAGTTAGTCCAACTGGGATCGTTTTAGGAAAAAGTCTTTGAATGACGTCTACTGGAGCCTGAGTTGCGATATCTATATCATCAGAGGGGTGGTTCATCAAGTAATCTCGTACCCATCCCCCTGCAAAATAGGTGGTAAATCCCGCTTTTACAAGAGTTTGTACGATCTGTTTAGCAAGTGCAAAGTTACGCATATATTTATGTGGAAAATTTAGTTCTTTTCATCTAAATAGTACTTTTATGTGTTTTTCAAGGACAGTTCAAAAAAATATCTTTCCAAGAATAGAAGCAGAAAATAAAAAACATAGTTTTTTTGTAGAGGAAGCTAGAGCTGTAGAGAAGTTCAACACTAAATTGCTCGACTTAAGATTTTAGTCGTAGAAATTTGATCATTTTTGCATCGTATGCTTTAGGCTTCTTTATTTAGTTTATTAAATCCTATCCAGGGTTTATAAAAACTTCTACTTTAGAGATAAAGTTTTTTAAGGCCAAATAATGGGACTTTGCTATTTTCCCAGTTATTCCTAAAAAAGTAGAGAAAATGAACTATACTAGTTTGATTTCAAATTAAGAATTACATAACTGGTTTTTTTTGAAAAAGCTGCTCTATCTTGCAAGAAGAGGTTATTCTTTTTATAAAAACATTTATATATTCAACCTCTTAATTTGAATGTAAACGAGTATATACTAGTGCCGATTCAAACGGCTAGCTTAATGGGATTTAAGTCAACGACTTGAAACTTGTCGTTTATCCTACATTTCAAAATATCTGTTATTTTCGGTATCTCTTCTAAGAAGAATCCTCTAATTGCCTGAAAAAAAGTCACCGACGTTTCGTAATATCGATTGTATACCTTCTTTTCCTTTAAGATCTTCCACAAGCGTTCAATAGGATTCAAATTCGGCGAATAAGGAGGGAGATAGTGCACTTTAATCCTAGAAGACATCAGAAACT
>NZ_JAAVTY010000166.1:0-2181 GCF_018642185.1 Candidatus Rhabdochlamydia sp. W815
CCTTGTGTTTGATTGTTAAAAATCACAATAGAGATTCTTTCATCGCCTGCCTATTCTTTTTTTAATTCTTCTGTGCACTTCAAACTTGAAAAGACTTATCATTAAAAAATTAAGGAAACCTTTTATCCAAAAACCAACAATGGTAGTTGTGTTTGTTACTACATGTATATTTATTTGCACCTCTTCAGCTCTGTTAAAAAATGGTTTACCTATGCTTAACTTAAATATGAAAACACAACCTAAAACATTTGATCCTCGTAAAGCCGGCGATGTTTTTTCTGCTCAAATGATTTTCTTACTGTTTGAAGGTCTTGTCAAACGATATCCCGATGGATCCATTAAACTTGCCCAAGCTAAGTCGTATACAGTATCAGATGATAAGCTCACCTATACATTTACTTTAGGAGATAACCTATGGTCCAATGGCAAGCCTGTTACTGCTTACGATTTTGAACAGTCTTGGAAAGATAGCCTAGACCCAAATTTCCCCTCAATAGGGTATCATCAATTTGAGCCTATTAAAAACGCTAAAGAAGCTAAAGAAGGACTCGTTTCTCCAGACCAGGTGGGTATCAAAGCTCTCGATGAAAAAACAATTGAGATTATCCTAGAATACCCTACGCCTTATTTGCTTAAATTACTTTGCTTACCTTATTTTTATCCTTTAAACATAGAACAAGATCGAAAGAACCTTGATTGGGTATGCCAAACAGGAAATCAATTTGTGTGCAATGGACCTTTCATATTGGAAAGCTTTAAGCAAGGCGATCAAATCGTTTTAACTAGCAATCCATATTATCGAAAAATAAAAGATAAACATCCACCAAAAATTACATTCAATATTGTCGAAAACGATCACGTAACATTAGAAATGTTTAAACAAGGAACAGTTGATATGGTTGGAGATTCTTTAACAGACATTCCTTTAGAGGAGATAGCTGAGCTAGAAAAAAAATGGACCTTTAACTCAGAAGTACAACCTTATTCTGTATTTATTTGCCTCAATACAACTAAACAACCTTTTAATAATGTTAAGATTCGAAGAGCATTTGCCATGGCAATTAATCGCCAAGAATTGATTGGAATGTTAGGAAAGGGTTGTAAAAAAAACATTCAAACGGATTCAATCAGTCCTGCTTACAAAGCCGGCTTGTCTGCAACAAATCTAGTAGCGCCTTGCTTAAAAGGAAATCGATGCCCCGAGTTTTTCAAAGATAACAATGTAATTCAAGCTAGTATTTTGCTCAATGAAGGAATGGCTGAGCTAGGTATTACCAAAGAGGCTTTTAAAGATTTGAATTTCTTTTATTACTCCCGGGTTTATACAGCAGATGAGATAGTGCAAGTTATTCAACAGCAATGGGCAAAAGCATTTGGAATCTTTATTAAACTAGAAAAGCTAGATTTTAGCATTGCTTTAGATAAGCTAAATAATATGGATTATTCTATGTGTCTTTGCAGTTGGCTTGCTTTTTATGACGACCCCATGAACGTCCTTCAAAGGTTTAAATATAAAAATTATACAAAAAATCGTACCGGCTGGGAACATCCAAAGTTTATCGAGTTACTTGATCGCTCTAACTATGAGGAAGGAGATAAGCGCTTATTAACTCTAGAGCAAGCCGAAAAAGTACTGATCGACGATATGCCAGTTATTCCGTTATATCACAGAAATTATGTATATCTTATGAATCCAGAACTAGAATTTAATGTCTCTCTATGGGGAGACAGGTTACTATTTCCACTGTCTCCAGAACAAAAAGAAGTGCAAAAAGAGAACAAACATTCTCGTATAAAGCAAAAACCTAAAAATCCGTCAGTAAAAAAGTAAAAAAAGAATGGGATTTTAATACGTAAAAAAGCCTGAGAGTTACATCTCATACTGTGTCCTAAATTTTTTCTAGACAAATGAATTCACTTGCTCCCGTGTGCTACTGGCAATGCCTATAGCATTACTAATAGGTATTAAGTAATTACTTATGACCTACTTCAATTGCTCCATATTTATTAATGTAATTTGCAATGATATGGAGGATTTTCTGGAGAAAAATTTGCAAAGAGTGTGCAGGAGATATTAGGATGTATAGTAGAAATAGCCAAAAGAAATACACTTCATACTTTTACAGTTATTCCCAAAAGATGGGTTGTAGAGCGTTCTTTTGCATGGATAGAAAAATGTCG
>NZ_JAAVTY010000167.1:0-2033 GCF_018642185.1 Candidatus Rhabdochlamydia sp. W815
GTAGTGCCAATTCAAACGGTTAGCTTAATGGGGTTCAAGTCAACGACTTGAAACTTGTCGTTAATCCTATATTTTTCTATACGATTGAATCGGAACTACTATATATCATCAAAAATTGGTAAAAAGAACCAAAAATTTTTAGAATTAATCCATTCCATCACACTTTGGGACTAAACATAATTATAATTGCATCTATATGTCGTTTAGAGGGTATTCTTTAAAAAATAAATATTTATAAATTCTTAATTTGAAACGAGATTAGGATAACTGATGTAATCTAGAAGCTTATAAAGAGCCAATCAATGTAAATCCGATTAAGATTTCGGGGTTTTCTTTCTTTACTACTTGCATGCTTTTATCATAGCTCTGATCCTGTTGAAAACCTATTAATAAAACATGACTATTTCGTACCTTCTTTAAAAAAAATCGTCTATGTGGCACCTGTAAAATTTTACTTATTTCTTTTGCTAGTAAAATGGATAGTCTTTTGTGTTTGCATAAATTAGGTATAATATAATCAGGCAAGGAGAAATCCAATCTTATATATTGATAGGCCATAAGAGCTGCTACAGCTGGAATTCTATAGTGTTGCCCCTTAAGAATCTTTTCTAATAAAGCATAAAGGGGCCCTCTTTGCTCACTGACATATGCTTGTTTTATGTTGGTTTGATGCGTGCAAGATAAACAATAGGGCTCATAGGAAGCAGAAAAACAACAAGAACACCTCTCTTCTTTCTCTAAAATATTGATTAAATCAAAACACTCTTCGCAAAAGATGTGTCTTTTAGAATTACAGAGTTTATGACAATAGATACAAATAGAAGGATAACAGATCTGTTGAATGGCCCTGCTTAAATTTTTTAAAAGAACTTTCATTACAATACTCTTAAAAGAAAGATCTCTTAACTGGATTTGTTTCAGTTAAGATATCTTTTTAACTAATCATCGATTTTACAACAACTTGTTTTGTTTCTAAGAGCCTGTTTAAAATCTTCTCATTAAGGCATAATGATAGTTTTCATAAAACCTTTGGAGGTAGTTATGAACCGCTCTTATACAAGCGATATCTCTCGTAAGCAATTTAGCAAAATCCATCTAAATACTTGAGTCTACACGCAAAAAAACACATCCACGAATAGTTGCTCTATAGGATATTTTTTGTGGGGTTTTGTACATTTTAAATGGATGTATAGAAGTATTTTCACTACATAAAAACTATTTGTTCGGTGTAAAAAGTGTTTTAGCAGATGGAGGATATTCTGGAGAAAAATTTGCAAAGAGCGTGCAGGAGATATTAGGATGTATAGTAGAAATAGCCAAAAGAAATACACTTCATACTTTTACAGTTATTCCCAAAAGATGGGTTGTAGAGCGTTCTTTTGCGTGGATAGAAAAATGTCGCAGGCTATGGAAAAATTGCGAAAGAAAACTATACTCGTTTACATTCAAATTAAGAGCTTGAATATATAAAAATTTTTATACAAAAGATAACATCTTCTTGCAAGATAGAGCAGTTTTTTCAAAAAAACCTAGTTATACAATTCTTAATTTGAAATCAAACTAGTATACATACAAGCCGGAATATGGTGGTTCTCGCTTTTATTGCTCTACTTTTGAAAAGATTTTAAACAGGCTCTAAGTGTTTAGTCCCAAAGTGTGATGGATTGGGTTAATTCTAAAACTTTTTGGTTTTTTTTGCCAACTTTTGATAATATGCTCAAATGGTGTCAATCCTTTTAGAGCTTTCAATCTTTTCGCAAAGTTATAGGCATTTAAAAAATTATATAAATGCTCTTTTAACTGCTGATGAGTTTGGTAGTAGTATCTTTTCAACCTCAATGTTGAGTTTATCTCTTTGTTTTTCAAATAGATAAACGGATTTTTCTAGGTAAAAATCCTAAAAGCTATAAGGATTGAATCGAATAAGAAAAAACACACTGGTTTTATGAAAATGAAATACAAAGAAACAGGTGACTTATAGATAGATACATATAGTATTAGTTGTTTATAATTATTAACTTAGAAATATTTCT
>NZ_JAAVTY010000168.1:0-2018 GCF_018642185.1 Candidatus Rhabdochlamydia sp. W815
AGTTTCTGATGTCTTCTAGGATTAAAGTGCACTATCTCCCTCCTTATTCGCCGAATTTGAATCCTATTGAACGCTTGTGGAAGATCTTAAAGGAAAAGAAGGTATACAATCGATATTACGAAACGTCGGTGACTTTTTTTCAGGCAATTAGAGGATTCTTCTTAGAAGAGATACCGAAAATAACAGATATTTTGAAATGTAGGATAAACGACAAGTTTCAAGTCGTTGACTTAAATCCCATTAAGCTAGCCGTTTGAATCGGCACTAGTATATAAGAGCCGCTTTCTTCTGCAATAATTGAAAGGGTGGGATAGCGGCTTTTAATGGCTGTAATAAGGAGATCCTCAGATGCTCTATCATACTCTGTTACTAGATTTTGTTTGCCAGGTTTTGAACCGATCATAAATTGAGAATCAAATCCTTTTTTTAAAATATCGCCAGCTAAAAGAGCTACTTCAGTAGCAAAAGAGACCCATTCTTTAATGATTTTAGTCATAAAACCTCTAGCGGTTTGCATTTAGTCTTTATAAAGAGAATTACGACCAATCATAGCTTTCCAATTCATTTTTCTTGAATAGATAAACAATATAACAGGGAGATATATCCATAAAAAGACAGCAAGCGCATCACAAATAGGCAGCAATATAAAATCGATGAAAATTAACTTCCAAGATAAATGACATTCTAGATGAGTTGCGCAGTAAAAAATCCATTGAAATATAGTCATAGACGCGCTAATTAATCCTGTTAACAAACAAATCGAGTGTAGTTTTTCTTCAAAAAAGTGTTTTTTTTGCCTGTGCAATAAAAAAGTTGTTAAGCAAGTATTTAGTGCATAGAAACCAAAACGCAAATCAGAGTTTATCAAATCTAATAACAAACCGCATCCTAAAGTAATCCAAAGAGAAGAGACCAAGGAAGTACGTAAATAAAGAAGAGCAAAAAAAGCAGTAAAGGGAATTAAATGTATCTGAGGATAAACCGCTGTGCTAAATAGCGTGCATAACAAAGTAACTAAAAATACATATAGAAGAGAAGCAGAGGCCATGAAGGGATTATTAAAATGCTCCTTTAGAGGCGATCATTTCAGGAATGGTTTTTGCGATTAATTGCATATCAAGTAGGAAAGAGTACGTTTGAACATAGCTTAAATCTAATGCAATTCTCTTCTCAAAACTCAAAGCGCTTCTCCCTGAGGTTTGCCATATACCTGTAAGTCCTGGTTTAACAGAGAATAGAACATCAATATTGCTTCCGATTAGCTCTTTAATTCTCTTTTCTTCCCGAGGTAAATAGGGTCTTGGTCCAACGATGCTTAAATCTCCCTTTAACACATTCCAAAACTGAGGAAGTTCATCAAGCGAGGTTTTGCGGATCAATCTACCTATATATGTTAGTCTTGGATCATTTTTTAGCTTAAAAAACTTTTGCCATTCCCTGTTCAATTTAGGCTGCTGTTTGAGCAAATGCTGTAAACGAGAATCTGCATCGCAATACATGGAACGAAACTTCCAAAATTTAAATAACCGACCTTTGTGCCCTAGCCTTAAGCTGCAGTAAAAAACAGGCCCTTTTGAAGAGAGTTTAATCAAAAATGCAATTACTATAAAAAGCAAAAGCCCCAAAAGTAAAGCTATTGAGCTAAACAGAATGTCAAAGATGCGTTTTCTCCTTTTAAAAGGGACAATCTCTAAAGAGGCTGCTAAAGTAGGATCTGACGAGATTCGATCTAAAGTCATTATTTACTCTTAATGAATCAACATTGATTTACATTATTAAATACATAAGAAATTATTGTCAAATTTAAGCCAACTTAACAATAGATCTCTTGCATAACTTGTAGATATTTTTCTTCCCATTTTTTAAACAAATCAAGAGTAGATTACGTATTGATAGAGTCGGAAGAAAGAGTTGTAACTTCTAAGAGCCTGTTTAAAATCTTCTCATTAAGGTATAATGATAGTTTTCATAAAACCTTTGGAGGTAGTTATGACCCGCTCTTATCCAAGCGATATTTC
>NZ_JAAVTY010000169.1:0-1886 GCF_018642185.1 Candidatus Rhabdochlamydia sp. W815
TGTGTTTGATTGTTAAAAATCACAATAGAGATTCTTTCATCGCCTGCCTATTCTTTTTTTAATTCTTCTGTGCACTTCAAACTTGAAAAGACTAAGTACAAAACCCCACAAAAAATATCATTAGGATTAACGACAAGTTTCAAGTCGTTGACTTGAACCCCATTAAGCTAGCCGTTTGAATTGGCACTACTATATAATATTCGAGAAGTTATTACTAATCTCAACGAGCTTCGGGAAAAAATCATTTTATTATTTGGGAAAACAGCGGCTCAAATATATGGACTAATTCAAAAAAATTGCGCTGTAGGTCTAGGAATGTAGGCTTTAAAACTCTTTAGTTTTTATTCAAATAACCTAATAAGGTTAAAAAAATAATAGCTTAAATTTTAACATAATAAACTCTTCTATATTTCCTAGAAAAACCCTTATTAAAAAAAATGAATTTACAATATAAAATGAGTTTGGAAGTTTTTGACATTCAGATATTTCAAAATAATTATCCGAAATAAAAAAACTTCTTGTTGACTTATCTTTTTTTTATTATTAACATACATTTCTTTTGAACAAGAGGAGTTGGAGAAACAAAAATCTTTAGTTTTTAAATCTAGTTATACTACCAAGATCCTCCAAAAAATCAAGGTGCGGATGAAAAAACTTAACAACTCTAAGTGTTTAAAAGAACTAAAAGGGAGAGAACCTTATTGCTAACTAGAATTTAGATACCCGGGGTTAAAGTAGGCGATCGAAACCCTGACTAGTATTTTAGGAAAAGCATGTACTTGACACACAAGAGATGTTTTATGCACTCGTCAATCTCAGAAAGAATACCTGTAAATCCCAGAAATAAAGAAATCCTTCTACTTGAAGAAAAGAAAGAGCTAAAGTACTCCGCCATATTTTAATAGGGATAATTTTAGTTGGGTTGAGCTTCCTCAACGAGGACCTAAAAATCAACATCCTAATTCCAAAACAGTATGTAGGAAAGCCACTGAAGAAACACATTGTTTTCCTTTATAAACATGTGTCTTTAAGATCAAAATTGGTTTGAGGATGCCTTGCCTTTGTTCGAGTATGTTCAATATCTTCTATTGTAAGATAGAACTCATATTCATGGTATACTCGTTTGTTTTTAAATTAAGATTTAACTAAGCAAAATTTCCTAGATAAAAGAGGCTGCAGTTCCTCCCGATATTTACGAATGTTTTCAAAAAAGGCATAAATTGCCGTCTTGAAATCTAAGAATTTTTCATAATATCGATTATTGCGAACTTTTTTATTCATGAATCGCCAAAGGCGTTCAATCAGATTGAGATCGGGAGAATAAGGAGGCAAGAATTTGATTTCTACTCTGGATGTTTTTAGGTAATTTGCAACAATTTTTGACCTATAGTAGGCAGCATTATCGCATATAACCACGATTCTTTGTGCAAAAGGATACTTTTCTTCCCATTTTTTAAACAAATCAAGAGTAGATTGCGCATTGATAGAGTCGGAAGAAAGAGTTGTAACTTCTAAAACCCTTTCTTTTACTTTTTTCCAAGCAGAACCTACTAATTCTAAAACTCTTGTGTTTATATTTGCACTCATAAATTCTCTTTTTATATTGTTCTTATTATTAAGAGATTTTGTTATAGTTATTTAAATCGACATTGATAAAACAGCTTGATCTAAGGCTTCGGATAAATTAGCTACAGTAGGTAAAAGTTCTCGGATTTTCGTTTTCATATTGGCCCAATATTTTTCGATAGGATTTAAGTCCGGTGAATAAGGCGGGAGAAAGAGCATTTCGTATCCACTTTCCTCTATCAATGTTCTAGTTGTCTTTGATTTATGAAAGCTCGCGTTATCGAGAATCAAAACTTGGCCATGAGTCAAATTTGGAATCA
>NZ_JAAVTY010000016.1:0-18788 GCF_018642185.1 Candidatus Rhabdochlamydia sp. W815
ATGGATAGGATCTATTGTCTTATTACCAGAACCGCATAATGTCTTGCCGTCAATGGCAATACTGTCTCCTCCAAATGCCTGAGCTATGGACTGAGTCCACTGCATAAAACATGTACGGAACGAATGAGGATTTAAAAAGGCAAAAAACCTCTCATAGGTATCATGAGAAGGAGCTCCATATTTGCAGATATTAACAGATTGTAACCAATCGAGGTTCACTTTAAAATCTATCTAAATTTTTAGCCAAGTATTCTCATTTTTTAAGTAGGTAAGAACGGCTAGTCAAAACGATTTCAAATGTATTAATTATATTTTTGAATTAATAATAATAAATTATATTTTAATTATAAAAATAAATAAACATCTTAAAATTAATATTAATTAATTATCTGTACTTGAATAAAAAAAGAATAAAATGCCAAAAGGCATTCTAAAGTTACTTTTGTTGCACTAAGGAGATTTTGTGAAAAAAATAAAAATGATACCTAATTCTATAATTAAATTATTGGGGATTTCCTGCTGTTCTTGGATGGCATGGACATCTATAAATGCTCATTCCGAGGAAAAGACAATAGACTCTAATATAGTACACACATTTGAAGCAATTAATAAGGAAACTAAAAAGCCTTCTTTAACAGTCGTGTTTAATAAAACATTTGCAAACTCTGAAGTAATGGCTGAAAATACAATTGTTATTAAAAGACCGCTGACATTTGTTGGAAGTAATAAAGCAATCGTGATAGCAGATGTTATACTCAATCCTACAGATTTATTGAGAATAGAAATGCCTGAAAGAATAGACCTATGTACTTTTAAAGATATAAAATCTATTCAAGGAAATGTCAATCTTGTACAAGGAATTTTTTCTGTACCTGTTGGAGTTGTTAAAGGAATAATTAGGAATAATGCACAGCTTGTTTTAACAGCAGAGCATAATCAAGTAATAAACGAGAAGATAGTAGGTTCTGGTCCTGTTACAATTAAAGGAGCAGGATCAGTTAAATTGGGCATGCGATGTTTAAGTGAAGGAGGGATAATATTTAGTGGAGAGGGAGAAAATCCTTCTTTGATTGTTAATACCAATAGTGTTTCTCAACAGTCTTTAACGGCTGTTAACCAAAACGATTGGATTGTTTTTCAGCAAGATTTTGATGGTACTTATGAAGGTTTTATCTCTGGAGCAGGAGGTTTGGCAAAAGACGGTTCAGGAGAACTTACCTTAAAGGGAAATAATACAAATCGTAATTCTCTTACTCGGATCTTTTCTGGAGCAATTTCTATTAACCATCCTCAAAACTTGGGAGAGCGTGGATTTATTTCTTTTCAAGGAGGAGCTCTGCACATTACAGATTCTTTAGAACTCAAGAACCCTCTTATTGGGCAGGTATTGCTTGTTATAGACGAAGGAAAAACGGCAGAGGTTTCAGGATCAGTTGGTGACGAGCAAATGCCAAGCTCTCTGAATATTGCAGGTAAGGGGACAATTTATCTAAAAAACCCTAATTCTTACCAAGGGAATACCTATGTAGATGGAGCTACACTCCAGCTTGAATCAGAAACTAATTTAGGAACAAACGGAAAACTTATCTTAAAACAGGCAACGCTAAAAGCTGCACCAGGCATTGCACATTTAGATTTAACGCGCAATATAAATTTACATGAGAGAGCCATAATACATGTAAGCGATAGAACTATAAATATTTCAGGAATTATTTTTAGCATAACTCCGCAATCTAGTCTGATTAAAAAGGGACCGGGAAAATTAGCTATTCATGGAAATTTGTCTGAGGTGAACTTAGGTATTGAAGAAGGGATAGTACATGTAAGCCCGCTTTCTGGAGAAGTAGAAAAATCGTTTTTTACAGGTATAACAAGCCATCCAGAGATCTTTACCAAGATAGATGACTGCAAAAATATGTTAAGAGGATCTCCTATGAAGATGCTAAATGATGTTTCTATTGAGGCTAATGCCCATTTAAAGATTAATAGAAACTTAGTGCACATAAAAAACCTCTCTGGTGATGGCCGTGTTTCGCTAGATGCTAACTCAGGTTATTTAGTGATTGAATCAGGAGATTTTGCTGGTCCTCTATCTGCTGCTTCTGATTACCGAATTGTTAAAACAGGTAAGGGAGAATTAAAATTAAGTGGGAAGAATGCTAATTTATTAGCAGAGCTGTTGATTAGAGAAGGAAAAGTGCAGACAAATCTAATGGGTGGTGATGTATTTGTAGAAGAGGCGGGCATTTTTAGCGGGAATAGCTCTGTTAAGAATCTAACAAACCAGGGTAGAGTAGCACCAGGTAATTCCATAGGAACTCTGCATGTGAAGGAAAATTTTCGCCAAGATCTAATGGGACGTTTAGAGATTGAAGTAAATGCACAAGGGGAATCAGATGTTATTAAAGTGGATAATCAAGCTATTTTAGCAGGGCATTTACGTATTCTACCTGAACCTGGAATTTATCAACAAGGAACGGAGTACACGATTTTAGAAGCAAAAACAGTAGAAGGAGTTTTTGATAAAGTAGAAAATACAGCTTTGGACATCGCTGTATTTGACGTTGAGTATAACCAAGATAATGTTATGCTATCTGTCACAAAAACCATGTATCAATTGCCCATAGATAATAACATGTCAGATATTTCTAAAAATCTGACTAATCTTATGCAAGATGCGCAATTTAAAGAAGGAACAGATGCTTTTAAGATTATTGAAAACATCTTTACCGTCGATAATAAAGGTTTAGAAAAAGTCTATTCACAGATGACACCTGTTCAATTAGGGGGCATGACTTATGAGAGCTATATCAATGCTTCTGGCGTAGCAAATAGTTTTACCAATGCTTTGCGTCGCAATGATAGATGTGTTGATGCTGTTTCTACCATTTGGATGGAACCAATAGGACATTATGCTCATCAAAAACATGGATGTGGATTAGAAAATTATAAGTCTTATATGGGAGGAGTTGTAGTAGGAGGACATCGTTTTGCTAATGAAAATATAGTCATTGGTGGTGGAGTTGGCTATACCGATTCTTGTTTGAAATGGGGTAAGAAGACAGCTAGGTCTCATATTTCTAGTTTTTATGCAGGTTTAAATGGAGGCTGGGTAGGGGATTTTTTCTATGCAAATGCTTCTATTATTGCCTCTGCAAATACTTTTGAAAATACACGTCATTTAAAATTTGCAAAGGTGGATCGTACAATAAAAAGCAAGCATCACGGGATTGGTTTAATATCTCGCGTGGAAGCTGGCTACAATCTTGCTGTAACACAAAATATTTGCTTGAGACCTTTTGTTGACTTAGATAGCTATCATGTTTTTGAAAGGCCCATTAGCGAAAAGAAATCTGCTCCCCTTCATTTTCATAGAGCTGCTTTGACATCTCATGAGTTTCAAGGCAAAGTTGCAATGGAAGCAACAGGAAATTTTACATGCAATTCCCTATGTTTTTCTCCTGGAGTGCTTTTGGGATGGATTGCACAAGCTCCGATTGGCAAAGCTGATTATAAAGTATCTTTAAACGATACCGGTAAGCATCTAGACGTTAAAGGATTTCAAAAACATAAAATCCATCAGCAAATAGCGATAGGAGCAAATGTGATAGCTAGTTATAAAACAACAGCTATTTCTTTGTATTATGAGCTTGATTTTGGAAAAAATCACTCTCTTGCCCATCAAGCAGCTGCTAGTATAGATTTGAAGTTCTAAAAAAAAGAGGTCCCGGTTTAAACGGGACCCACTTTTATGAGCAAACTAGCATCTAAAAAATTTATATCGAATAAAAAATAGAATTTTCCGCAAAACTAATAGTAAGATTTTTTTGAATTTTTTTTGAAAAAGAGTGTTTTTTCATTGAAAAATATTAGTTTGCAAAGTATATTTGTATGAATTTATTGCACTTTTGTTTAAAGCAAATTTTTCTTTGCGCGTTATTATAAATAAAGCCTCTATTTACTCTTTAAATTAAAAGGGAGGTTACTTTGTGCCAATTACCTCTGAAAAAGATGAGATGATTTTGCTAGCCGAAGAGCAAAAAGACTCTAATGGCTTAACGGAATCTAAAACTTCCCATTTACACCATGTCCTGCGAAAAAAGCTCGAACTTGCTTTTCATAAACAAACCTCTACAGTTGTTGTTCATGATATTGTAAAAATAGTGACAGAACATTCTGCAATTGACCTAGCTTATGCTGCTTCAGAGCTTCCTCCACGTGCCAGGCCAGTGATTTACGAGAATTTATCTAATAGCAACGAAAAAATTGCTTTTTTGCTTAACACAGATAGCAGTACAAGATCTGCCGTATTACATTATATTAGCGATGAAGAAATAAAAAATATTTTAGAAGAGATGGCCCCTGATGAAGGGGTAGAAATTTTGGAAGATATCCCTGAAAGGCGTTTTAGACGAGTGATGGAGATTTTAGAATCTACAAAAGCCGCAAAGATTCGAGAAATTAAAAAACATCAACGCAATACAGCTGGACGATTAATGACAAATGAATTTTTTTCTTTTACAAAGGATGTAAAAGTAAAAGAAGCTGCATCTCATATTAGGGACACTCCAGGAACTGATTTAACAAGACAAATTTTTATTGTTAATCGAGAAGGAATACTGCAGGGATATGTTCCTGCAAGAAATTTGATCGTCAATTCACCGCATCTACCGCTTGAGCAAGTCATGCGGCCTGTTTTATATAAAGTAACAGCTGATGCTTCCCGTGAAGAAGTGGTAGAAATTGTTGAAAAATATAAAAGCACTGTCTTGGCGGTTGTAGATAGCACTAATCGGTTAGTAGGCGTGATTACCAATGAAGATGTCCTTGATGCTATAGCTGATATTGCTGATGAAACAATTGCAAATATGGCAGGTACCGCGGAAAAATTTAGTGAACACGAACCTTTTATAAAAAGATTTTTATCTCGAGCTCCTTGGTTAATTGTAACCCTCTGCGCTGGTTTAATCAATGTAGGGGTAATGTCCTCTTTTCAGAGATATGATGGAGGGGTTTTGACCTTTGTGATGTTTTTTGTGCCTTTGATTACAGGTATGTCTGGTAACATAGGTATTCAATGTAGTACAATCCTTGTAAGAAGTATGGCGATTGGATTAATTTCAGTGACGAATCGCACGGAAGCCATTTTAAAAGAATTGCTAATGGGGATAACTGCTGGTACAACTTTTGGGTTGCTATGTGGGATTTCTGTATATGCGCTTGATTTTGTAGGAATTTCCGGCTCGGGGTTTACTCCTGTAGCTGTTGGGGTTATGGTTGGTATAGGATTAATGGGAGCTTGTATTGGAAGTACTGCTTTAGGTGTATTTTCTCCTTTATTTTTTGCGCGGATTGGAATAGATCCTGCTGTAGCATCAGGGCCTATTGTTACAGCTCTAAATGATTTTTTATCCATGTCTATTTATTTTTTAATAGCCATAGGTTTAAGTTCATTGTTTTTTTGATATTGCCATTTTGCCATGACTCTAATATAGTCTGCTAATATAGGATGATAATTGAATATCCAAATGCTATAAAATGAGAAAACATAGCCGTTTAACAAATAAGCTACTTGTAAACCTTTTGCCCAAAATGCTTGAGCGCATTGCTGCTCTGCAGAAAGACCGGCCAGATTTAATTGTGTCGGCATGGCAGGAAATTATCGGACAAAAGTTTGCTCCCATGGCTAAAGCAATAGGCTTTGAAAAAGGGATTTTAATGGTAAAGGTTAGTAATTCTACTTTATATAGTTTGCTTGCCCAACATGAAAAAAAGCGTTTGTTGCAAATGTTGCGTAAAAAGTTTCCCTATATTGAGATAAAAACAATTCACTTTCGTATTGGTTAACTATAATTGAGATTAAGGTATGACTACAATGACCAAAGAAGAACAATATGATGCTAGCTCTATTACCGTCCTAGAAGGATTGCAAGCGGTAAGAGAGCGTCCTAGCATGTACATCGGTGATACACAAACCAATGGGTTGCATCAGCTTGTTTACGAAGTAGTGGATAATAGCGTTGATGAGGCTTTAGCTAGTCATTGTAGTGAAATTTCTATTTTCATTCATGAGGATAACTCGGTAACGGTTCAAGATAATGGAAGAGGAATTCCTGTCGGGCGCCATGCTCAAGAATCGAAAAAACAAGGGCGCGACGTTTCTGCAATTGAAGTAGTTATGACTATTTTGCACGCAGGTGGTAAATTTGATAAAAATACCTATAAGGTTTCAGGCGGACTTCATGGAGTAGGGGTTTCTTGTGTCAATGCTTTATCTGAGAAGTGTGATGTTGAAGTGCGTCAAAATGGAAAGATTTATTCCATTCAATTTTCCAAAGGCAAAGTAATTCATCCTCTCAAACAGATAGGGGATAGCAAAGAACATGGGACCAAGGTCACCTTTAAACCCGATGCAACCATTTTTACCGTATTGGTTTTTGATCATGATTTATTATTGAAACGCTTTCGTGAACTAGCTTTTTTAAACAAAGGGCTAACCATTCGCTTTCGCGATGAAAGACAAGCAGACTCCCAAGAGCTGGTTTTTTGTTATGAAGGAGGGGTTAAATCCTTTGTAGAATACTTGAATGAAAATAAAACACCTATTTTTCCCAAACCGATTTACATTTATGGGTCAAAAGAAGGTGTAGATGGGGTGGTTGATTTTGAAGTTGCTATGCAGTGGAATACCACTTATTCAGAGAATTTGTATTCCTATGTAAATAATATATCAACTCGTATGGGAGGCACACATGTTAGTGGGTTTTCTACAGCTTTAACACGTGTTTTAAATCAATATATTAAGACCCATAATCTGTTAAAAAGCGATAAGATGACGGTTCAAGGCGATGACATGAGAGAGGGACTTACCGCTGTCTTATCTGTAAAAGTACCTAATCCTCAGTTTGAAGGGCAAACAAAACAGAAACTGGGTAATAATGAAGTAGGCTCGCTCGTACAACAGATTACAGGGGAGCATTTAGCGGTATTTTTAGAAGAAAATCCAGTCATTGCTCGCATGATTGTAGAAAAAGCCATTCTTGCAGCTCAGGCTCGAGATGCTGCTCGAAGAGCAAGGGAATTAACTCTGCGCAAGACAGCTTTAGATACGGCAAGGTTGCCTGGGAAACTAACCGATTGTCAGGAAAAAGACCCTGCGCTTTGTGAATTATTTATTGTAGAAGGAGATTCGGCAGGAGGATCAGCGAAAACAGGTAGAGATCGCAGATTTCAAGCCATTCTTCCCATTCGTGGAAAAATTCTTAACGTGGAAAAAGCGCGTTTGGAAAAAGTTTTGCAGAATCAAGAAGTAGGTGCGATGATTGCAGCATTTGGTTGTGGAATCGGGCAGGGTAATTTTAACTTGGAAAAATTGCGCTATCATAAGATTATCATTATGACGGATGCCGATGTTGATGGATCTCACATTCGTACTCTATTGCTAACTTTTTTCTATCGTCATATGCCTGCTTTAATCGAAAATGGGTTTGTTTATATCGCACAACCTCCTTTATTTAAAGTTACGCGCAAAAAAGCCAGTCGTTATATTCACAGTGAAAAAGATATGGATGAATATCTGTTAAAATTAGGTCTTAGCGATATTCAAATCCAGTTAGTGGGTCATAGCGATACGCTATCTAAAGAGTTGCTTGAGGAATTGGTAAAGCTCATCCGTGATGTAGAGGTATTTATCCTATCCATTGAGAAAAAAAGCATCCCTTTTCGTGAATTTTTACAAGCTAAAGACGAAACAGGTAGGCTCCCTCGTTTCCAAGTAAAATTAGGAGAGGAGGAGAAATTGATTTACTCAGAAGAGGAATTTGTAGAAGTAAAACTATCCCATGAAGCTCTGCAAAGATCTAAACATACTGAGACGTTAGCCTCCATCCCTATTGAAGAACAAACGCTAGAAATGCAAACGTTTCATGTTAAAGGAATGCCATTTGTAGAGCTATATGAGAAAAAGACTATTGATTTTTTGAAGACACGTCTTTCACAGTTTAATTTTACACTCGATCAATATGTTATTGCAGAGGGTAAGTTATTTGATATCTTCGATGAAGAGGGCAAATATCATCCTATGTATACTTTGAAAGAAGGAATTGAATCCTTACGACAGAATGGACGTAAAGGAATCGAAATTCAACGGTATAAAGGATTAGGAGAGATGAATGCAGATCAACTTTGTGATACAACAATGGATCCTCAAAAACGTACCCTTCTTCATGTAACACTTCCTGATGCTATTGCAGCTGATCATACATTTACTATGCTTATGGGAGAAGAAGTTCCTCCTAGACGAAAGTTTATTGAGCAACACGCCCTGTCGGTTAAGAATTTGGATATTTAAGGAGAGTTAACCATCCATGTCCTATACTAAAGATGAAATTGTTACTTCCCGTAATATTGAAGAAGAGGTAAAAGAGAGCTATATTCGCTATTCGATGTCGGTGATTATTGCTAGGGCTCTTCCCGATGTGCGCGATGGGCTAAAGCCCTCTCAAAGGCGTATTTTGTACGCAATGAGGCAGTTATCTTTAAGCCCTACTTCTAAACATCGTAAATGTGCTAAAATTGCAGGAGATACCTCTGGGGATTACCATCCTCATGGAGAAGGGGTAATCTATCCTACTCTTGTTCGCATGGCACAGAGCTGGTCTATGCGCTATCGTTTAATCGATGGGCAAGGAAACTTTGGTTCAGTAGATGGTGATCCTCCAGCCGCTATGCGTTATACAGAAGCGCGTCTTACCCATGCTTCCACAGCTTTAATGGAAGATTTGGATAAAGATACGGTCGACCTAATCCCTAACTACGATGAAACTAGAGTAGAGCCGACTGTATTTCCCGCTAAGTTTCCTAATTTATTAGCAAATGGATCTTCTGGGATCGCTGTAGGAATGGCTACCAATATTCCACCGCATAATTTAGCTGAATTAATTACAGCGACTTTATTGGTTATTGATGAACCGCAAACGACAATTGAAGAAATTATGACGGTAATGCCTGCGCCGGATTTTCCAACTGGTGGAATCATTTGTGGCTACCGAGGCATTAAAGAAGCTTACCATACAGGTCGCGGGAAAATTACTCTGCGAGGAGTTATTCACATTGAAGATGGTGAATCTGATAAGCAAAAACTTGTTATCGATGAGATTCCTTATAACATAAATAAGTCAGACCTAATTTTAAAAATAGCTGACCTTGTAAACGCTAAGACCATTACTGGGATTAGCGATTTACGCGATGAGTCGGATAAAGATGGGATGCGGATTGTTTTAGAACTCAAACGTGGCGAGATCCCTGACGTTACGATTAATCAGTTGTATAAGTTTACCGACCTGCAGGTAACTTTTGGCTGTAACATGTTAGCTCTTGATAAGGGCTTGCCAAGAACGATGAATATCAAGCAGTTTATTGCCGCTTGGGTTGAGCATAGAATTGATGTTGTTCGCCGCCGTACCAGATTTGAACTTGCAAAAGCACAAGCTCGTGCCCATGTCTTAGAAGGTTACTTGAAAGCTCTAGATAATTTGGATGCAATAGTTAAGCTTATTCGTTCCTCTGATAACAAAGAAGCTGCTAAGCGACAATTAATGGCTGATTATGAATTGAGCGAAAGACAAGCATCTGCTGTTTTAGAGCTGCGTTTATACCAATTAACTGGGTTAGAAAGAGAGAAGATTGAATCTGAATACAACCAATTACTGGATAAAATTTCTCATTTTCTAGCTGTATTAGCTAATGAAACACTGGTACGAGGAATTATTAAACAAGAGCTTTCGGAGCTTAAAAAGCATCATAATTCCGATCGAAAAACAAAAATCATTGCAGCAGAAGGGGAGTTTAATATTGAAGATCTCATCCCTGATTTGCCAGTGATTATTACGATTTCAGAAGATGACTATATCAAACGTATGCCCATAGATACTTTCCGTGAGCAACGCCGTGGAGGTCAAGGTGTGATTGGCATGGAGATGAAAAAAGAAAATGATGTTTTAAAAGATGTTTATGTTGCCTCTACACACGATTACCTATTGATTTTTACCAACTTTGGCAGATGCTATTGGCTAAAGGTATGGGAAATTCCAGAAGCAGGAAGAAGGTCTAAAGGAAAGCCCTTAGTCAATCTTTTAGAAGACATACGCCCTTCTGAAAAAATTGCTACCGTCTTAAAAGTAAAGAAATTTGAAGAAGATCATTATATCTTTTTAGCAACAAAGCAAGGGGTTGTAAAGAAAACAGAGCTTACAGCTTTTAGCTCTCCTCGCCGTAAAGGGATCTATGCAATCAATATTGATGAGGGAGATGAAGTAATTGCAGCTCGCCTAACGAAAGAAGGAGAGCAGATCATGCTATTTACAAAAAATGGAATGGCTGTTCGTTTTGATCAAACACAGGTACGCGCAATGGGTCGTGTAGCACGAGGGGTTAGAGGGGCTCTTTTACGTAATAAAGAAGACGTCGTTGTTTCTTGTGAGGCTGTTTCTGGTGATCAAAACCTGCTCGTTGTTTGCTCCAAAGGTTTTGGAAAGCGCTCAAAAGTCAATGATTTTAGGCAAACCAACCGCGGAGGTGTGGGAGTGCGCTCTATTATTACAAGTGATCGTAACGGTCCTGTAATTGGAGCTGTATCTGTTACCGATCAAGATAGTGTGGTTATGATGTCAAATACAGGTCAAACCTTGCGCATTAATATGCAAGATGTGCGAGTGATGGGACGCTCTACTCAAGGGGTTCGCTTGGTTAATTTGCACGCACAAGATCACTTAGTGGCTATCCAAAAAATTGAACGTATTGAAGAATGAGGTTTCAAAATAGATGCAACATCAAGGGCATCTAATTACTTTTGAAGGAGGAGAGGGTGTAGGTAAAACAACTCTTATCGATGCTCTCTACCAATACTTGCAAAACAGTAGGCAAGATGTAATTAAGACCCGTGCTCCAGGTGGTACTGAAATTGGGCGGTTGATTCGGGAAATTTTATTGAATCAACACCAAGATAAAATGTCTTATCTATGCGAGTTATTTCTCTTTTTGGCAGACCGTTCTCAACACGTAGATGAATTGATTCTTCCTGCTTTAAAACAGAGGAAAATTGTTCTATGCGATCGTTTTAATGATTCTACCATCGCCTATCAAGCAGCTGGTAGGCATCAAGAAGAAAGACAGATCGGAGATCTTTGTGCATTTGCTTCATTGCATGTACCTATTCAGTTAACCTTTTATTTGGATTTAGACCCAGGACTAGCTCTAAAGCGCGTGGATCGGATGAAAGATAGAGATCGCATTGAAGCAGAAAATATCGCATTTCACAAAAAAATTAGACAGGCATTTCATGCCCTAATAGAAAAAGATCCCAAACGATTCGTGATATTAGACGCTTCGTTAGATCCAAGTGAAGTATTTGAAATAGCAAAACGGCACCTTGATGAATTCCTCCAAACTTATCGGTAATCAAGCAGCAGCGCAGATCATTATGCGTATGCTATCCAATCATACCCTTCCGCACACACTTTTGTTTCACGGACAAAATGGAGTGGGTAAAAGCATTCTAGCAAAAGAAGTAGCGGAAGGATTAATGGGAAGTTCCCATATCGAAAAAATTCGAAAGCAAATCCATCCCGATCTTACTCTATTACATCCTGAAGGGAAAAGTGGTGTTTATTCGATGGAACAAATGCGCTCTTTGCTGCAAATGGTTTCACTTTCTCCTTT
Organism: Candidatus Rhabdochlamydia sp. W815; assembly: GCF_018642185.1. NCBI lineage: Bacteria > Pseudomonadati > Chlamydiota > Chlamydiia > Parachlamydiales > Candidatus Rhabdochlamydiaceae > Candidatus Rhabdochlamydia > Candidatus Rhabdochlamydia sp. W815. Next base: position 11,719 of record NZ_JAAVTY010000016.1, read on the forward strand.
TGAAGCAAAAGTCAAGGTCTTTATTCTTCAAGAAGTCGATAAGCTCTCTACTATTTGTAGTAATGCTCTTTTAAAAACTTTAGAAGAGGCGAGTTCTGATACCTATTTTATTTTATTGACCGACCAGATAGAAAAACTGCTTGAAACGGTTACCTCTCGTTGTTATAAAGTGCGATTTTTTCCTATTCCCTCTGATTTAATCGCCTCCTTTCTACAAGAACATACGACTCTCGCAAAAGAAGAAGTTAGAAACATAGCAGATAGGTCTCAAGGCTCTTTAGCCAGAGCTCAATGGTTGTCAGAGGTAAAATCAGAAAAGTTGCAGAGGTTTTTAACCGAGCTCTTTAGCTTAAACCTGCCCCAAGACTATAGTCCATTTATCCAGCTCATGGCAGGTACAGATGCTTTGCTAGAAGACACAAATGCAGAAACAATTCTAGAAGAGATCTTAGAGTGGTATAGAGATCTGCATGCATTTAAGTACCAAGCGCCTGGATTTTACCATAGCAATCATATGCAGCTATTAGCCAAAAAAGCTAAAGAACCGCTACCTTCTCTGGAGAGAATATTAGAAGTATTTATCCAAGCTCAAACAGCACTGCAGCGCAATATTAAGCTACCCGTTGTCATAGAGGATATGTTATTGCAATTAGCTTAAACATTTTTAGTAGTCCTAAACATGTAATGCTCGCATTGGAAGCCTTGAGTTTTTTGAATCTTTTTTCGCAGAATGTGTCTTCTACCCATCTGCAGGCTCGATAACATGCGCTTTCTCTCAGAGCGTAACTATAACCTGTGTGAAAATACGAAAGATTTTGTACGCACATTAACAGCAGACAACGAAAAAGAATTTGCCTATCACCAAATGGTTAATTTCGAGCTAGAGACAGACTTCTACTTTGCAACGCCCTACCATTCTTGGGAAAGAGGCTTAAATGAGCATACAAACGGACTAGTTATACTAGTTTGATTTCAAATTAAGAATTGCATAACTAGGTTTTTTTGAAAAAACTGCTCTATCTTGCAAGGAGATGTTATCTTTTGTATAAAAATGTTTATATATTAAAACTCTTAATTTGAATGCAAACGAGTATAGGCAATATTTTCCTAAAACACAAAGCTTTTTAGATACGACTTCCAAGGATATGAAAAGGGTGGAAACTTATACTAAATAACAGACCTAGAAAGGCTCTCAACTTCGAAACTCCACTAGAAGTGTTTAGGAGGTTATCTACAAACATGCTATGCTCGGGTGCATAATAGATGTTTTTTCAAGTATTTATATGTTCTTTTTTGTGCACTTCGAGGTTGAAAGGGCCATTGTTTAAGAGATATAGCTGAAAATGCTTTTGTTAAGATAGGAATCTATAAATGAAAGCTTTAAAATAAGGGGTTATGCAAGAAATCTATTACACTTGCCCTAGTAGTTTCATCGTATATTTTGCTGGCAAGGCTCTTAGGAGACGAGTTGCGATTTTGTAAAAGAAAAATGGTTCACAGCTTGATTTATTACTTAAAGCAAAATTAACCATGCATTTGCCCATTTTTTCTGCTGTCCAAGTAAAGGGAAGCTTTCTTGGGGTTTTTAGTCCTGCTGTATCTACAGGTCCCGGGTATACTACAGAAAATCGCAAGTTGGTCCCGTAATAAGTTAGAGATAAGCTTTCAAAAGCTTTGGCAATAGCTGCCTTTGAAGCACTATATGCGCTTCCTGCTAAAGGTGCAAAAATAGCATTTATAGAACTTGTGGCGATGAATTTTGTACCACCATTTTCCCGAGAAGGCTTTTCCCAAAATTCTACCCAAGCTAAAACACCGAAATAGTTGACCTGCATAATATTTTCATGGATTTTGAGATTAAACCCATTAGGATTCTCGATAACAGCTTCTCCTGCTATGCCAGCATTCAAAAAAAACAAGGATGGGTAAAGTTTTCTTTCGAGAATTTGTTTTGAAGTTTCTCCAATATTTTCTTTCCTGGACACGTCGCAAATTATTGGAATAAAGGAGCTTGATAGCTCATTTTGAATTTCTATGAGCTTATCTTCCGAACGTGCTACACCAATGACTGTCCAACCTCGATTTACAAGTTCTCTAGAGATGGCTTTTCCTATGCCAGAAGAGGCACCGGTAACTAAAGCGATATTATCCATTATTTTTTTATTCTCTTTGTTTTCGGGTTTGGGATATCGAATAAGCTCTCGATTGACTGCTAATGCAGCTTTGAATTGAGAAGATCGTATCTTTTTTTATCTCTCAATTATCAAGCAAAATCTTCATGCGTTATATAAAAACAAACAAGCATAAATTATACAATAAGGTACTTTTTTATGCATCTATCATTTTGCTTGACGGGATAACTAGCGGAGCTTGCCTGACCATCCAAGCTTGGTACGCAATGTAGAAAAGTAATCTCGCCGTGGAAGACTTACCAGCTTGAAGTTTTTTTTGCTTCTTGTGATCTCAAAGATTTCTGATTTTTTTAATTCATAGTAATTGAGTCCATCTGCATGTATTTCAATAGGATCATAATTGCTTAAATATTCAATTTGGATCTTTTGATTGGCAGGAAGGACAATTGGGCAATTTGAAATGGTATGTGGGCAGATAGGAGTTAAAACCAAGGCTTCTAGATCAGGGCTGATGATAGGACCGCCTGCTGATAGAGAATAAGCTGTAGAGCCGTTTGGAGTAGCTATAATGATTCCATCGGCTTCAAAAGTATTTAAGTACACTCCATCTATATGGATAGCGATTTTTACTAAACAGCGGTTGCTTCCTCGGTGTACAACAATATCATTTACGGCAAAGCATCCCTTGTGACTTGTCGATTTTCCTTCAATGACCACTCTCTTATGTAATTGGAAACAGCCCTTAATCAAGTCTTGCAGGCTAGGATAGAGATCTGAAATCGGTACATCTGCCATAAATCCCAAATGCCCTAAATTAATCCCTAAGATCGGAATATCAAGGTGTGCATATTTATGAACTAGCTTTAAGATGCTGCCATCGCCACCCATGGAAATCATAAATGAGATAGTTGTTAGATCTATCTCTGACAAAGGAATAGCGCCGATAACCTGCGCTTTTTCATCTTCTGCAACCACAGTGATATTCTGACTGTTCAAGAACTCTCTAATATCGATTGCTAGATCTTTTGAGAGCTGCTTATTAATATTTGGAAAAAGAGCGATAATCATACGAAGGAGGGTTTAATTGTTCAGAAAAAGAGAAGAATTCTTTTTTAATTTGTTCTGCAATCGCTTTAGGGGATAGATTTAAGCTTTGCATCAAATCTTGATAGCTGCCTTGCTCGATAAATGCTTCAGGTATTCCTAGATTGAGCACCTGTAATTGATAGAATTTATTGCGTACAATAAATTGATTAAAGATAGAAGCAAATCCTCCATTTATACTGTGTTCTTCTAAGGTAACAATATAAGTGTGTTTAGTTAAAATAGAGTATAAGAGATCTTGGTCAAGTGGCTTTAAAAAAATAGGATCAACTATAGTTGCATCAATTCCATAAGGCAAAAGGATCTCTCTCACCTTTATAGCAGTATAACACATATGTCCCACTGCAATAATCGCTAATTTGCTACCAGTAACTACTATTTCGCCAATTCCAAGAGAACGGGTCTTTAAAGCAGCATCTGTTTCTTCTGTTGCCATATTTGGATAACGTATAGCTGTTGGTAGACCCCAAGAAAAAGCACTTTCGAGCAGCTCTTTTAATAGCTGAGCATTACGAGGTTGGCAAATCACCATGTTAGGCATAACATTGAGAAAAGAGATATCGTAGATACCGTGGTGCGTTGACCCATCTGGCCCTGAAATACCAGCTCTATCAATAGCAAATACAACAGGAAGCTCTTGGAGACAAACATCGTGAAACAAATTATCAAAAGCTCTTTGCAAAAAAGTAGCGTAGATTGAACAAACGACTTTCATTTTTTTGCCATAAGCGATCCCTCCGCAAAAAGTAACAGCATGTCCTTCCGCAATACCTACATCTAGACATCTTTCAGGGAAGGCTTTCATAAACTCTTGTAAACAAGAGCCAGCTAGCATAGCAGGGGTTACTGCAATTAAACTTGGGTCGTTTTTAGCCATTTCAAGGATATGTTTTCCAAATACTTGAGGAAAACTTACTTGAGAAGATGTCGTTAAAAATTTCTCAGTCTGTTTATCAAAGGGTTTACAGCCATGCCAAGAAACAGGATTTAAAGTAGCGGTTTGCATACCTTGACCTTTTACTGTTAATATATGCAATAAAACAGGGTGTGGATTATTTTTAAGCGCTTCAAAAACCAAGATGAGTTTACTAATATCATGTCCATTGATGGGGCCTACATAATCAAGATGAAACTGTTCAAAAAAAGGAGCTGTGCTAAAGAGGTTTTTTAAGGACTCTTTAAGTTTGTGCCCTTGTTTGGCAAGTTGGATGCCTAAGCCAGGAAATTTAGATAGCAAAGACTCTAACTCATTATAGATCTTATTAGAGCGAGGATGGTTGAAAAACCTACTTAGAATATACTTCATTGCTCCTACGTTCTCTGAGATCGACATTTCATTATCATTTAAGACCACGATGAAATCCCTTAAATCTCTAGGTATATTATTAAGGGCTTCTAATGTAAGACCGCAGGTAAGAGTAGCATCGCCTATTATAGGAAGAACGTGCTCTTTACGCTTATTTATATCGCGATTTTTTGCAACACCTAAACCAAGAGATAAAGCAGTGCCAGCGTGACCTGCGTAAAAGTGATCGTGTTTAGATTCTTTAGGATTGCAAAAACCGCACAACCCTTTAAATTTACGAATCTGATCAAACCTATGATAGCGGCCTGTTAAAAGCTTGTGGGGATAGGATTGATGGCTTACATCAAAAACAAATTTATCGCCAGGGGAATCAAATACATGATGTAGAGCAATTATAAGCTCAACAATTCCTAAATTAGACGCTAAATGTCCTCCGTTAACAGCCATTACATCAATGATCTTTTGCCTGATTTCGGTAGCTAATAACTTAAGAGAGTCTAAAGAAAAATATTTAATTTGCTCTGGGGAAGAAATCTGACTTAACAAGGGATAGCTCATGAGAGATGCTCGCTAGCGTGCAAAAAAGGGGCTGTTTCTGGTTTTCCCTCTTGATCTATTACTAAACCACCTTCTCGGTTTTTCATTAATGTTTCCACTTCTTGCTCTGCTTTTTTTAATTTTTCATTACAAGAGCTGATTAAGCCATCAGCTTCCTTATAAAGAGCTAAGGACTCTTCTAGGGAAACTTTTTTAGAATTCATCTGTTCTAAAATTTCTTCTAAACGCAAATAGGAACTTTCAAATGAAGCATCTTTCATAGAGATTTAATGTTATGTATAGTTAAGCCTAATTGTCCATCTTGTAGCATTAGGCGGACTTGTTGATTAGGGATTACTTCCTTGGTAGAGATAATAACCGAATCGTTTTTTTCATGAAAGAGAATGCCATATCCTTTTGTTAATAAGTATTTAGGGTCAGCAGCTTTTAATAGAGCAATTATTTTGGTAAGAGAGGATTTTTTTTCGTAAATTAATTGATTCTGTCTTAAATCTATTTTTTTATACCAAGCTAAAGAAGATAATTTATTTTTATATTCATAGAATTTATGTAAAATAGTTTGTTGAAGCAGAGTTTCAATAGCTTCTATTTTTTGTTTCATCTCCTGTAACTGGTGACTAGGTCTTAAGTGATGCAGCTTGGATGTCAATAAAGAAAGCTGCCAGCCTTTTTTTTGGATGATTTGAGTAAAGCAGCGATTCACATCTATTGCGTAGCTATCTACACGCTGAAAATGAGGCTCCAACAAAGCATGAGGGTTTTTGATAAAAGGATGATTTGAAACAAAATGCACTTTCTCTGCACAGCTCCTAAGATGGCTAGTTATTGCATTCTTTAGTTGGGCATAAGATCTATTAAGATAGGTAATCTGTTGAGCTCTCTCAACCGTTACGAGTTCTGCCGCAGCAGATGGGGTAGGCGCTCTTTGATCTGCTACAAAATCAGCAATACAGGTATCGGTTTCATGACCTACTGCAGAAATGATAGGAATCTTAGAATAGTAAATAGCGCAAGCTACGATTTCTTCATTGAATGCCCATAGATCCTCTAAACTACCACCACCTCTCCCTACAATCAGAACATCTGCTAGCTGATATTTATTAAAGTCTTCAATAGCTTGCGCAATCTCTTTTGCAGCCGTCTCTCCTTGCACCGTAACAGGATTTAATAGGATAGACAAACCAGGAGCTCTTCTTTTGAGTATTTGTAAAATATCTTGGATAACAGCCCCTGTTGCAGAAGTAATAACTCCGATTCTCTTAGGGTATTTGGGTAGAGGTTTTTTCTTTTCTTTCTCAAAAAAACCCATCTGCTCTAACTTGGTTTTCAGTTGGTGCCATTTTACCAAAAGCTCTCCCACTCCCATATAGCTTAAACTACGAGCGATAATCTGATAATTACCCCTAGGAGGGTAAACGTTCAGCTCTCCTTGAATGATTACCTGATCCCCATTTTGAGGAGAACGAGTTAAAGCTTTAGCGTTAGAGCGGAATAAAACACAAGAGATCTGTGCTTCTGAATCCTTCAAGGTAAAATACAAATGCCCAGATGATTGAGCTTTGAAATTGCTAATCTCTCCCTTAATGCACACAGAGAAAAACTTTAATTCCAAAGTGTGTTTAATAGCCAAGGTGAGTGTAGAAACGGTAAAGATCTCTTCCATAGCCTGAAGAATACAATAATGGATCAATTCTACAAAGAGTCTTAGAGCCTGTTTAAAATCTTTTCAGCTAAGGTATAATGATAGTTTTCATAAAACCTTTGGAGGTAATTATGACCCGCTCTTATCCAAGCGATATCTCTCGTAAGCAATTTAACAAAATCCATCTATAGCTAGCTTAATGGGATTTAAGTCAACGACTTGAAACTTGTCGTTTATACATGCCATAATTGCACACAAAGAAGGGGTTGCTCCTTAAACGGAGTAGGTTAAACTCTCCAATATAAACGAGATTTTTTCAAATCTCAAA
>NZ_JAAVTY010000170.1:0-1850 GCF_018642185.1 Candidatus Rhabdochlamydia sp. W815
GCTATGGAAAAATTGGGAAAGAAAACTACATGCAAGCCTGAATATGGTGGTTCTTGCTTTTATTGCTCTACTTTTGAAAAGATTTTAAACAGGCTCTTAGCTATTCTTTTCCCAAAAATACTAGAGTAACTATAATCATAGCTCAACTGATCTGGGAGAAAAAATGGACAGCAAAATATCGATGGATGACATTGTAGCTCTTTGTAAAAGAAGAGGTTTTATCTTTCAAAGCTCAGAAATTTATGGAGGTCTTCAAGGGATATATGATTATGGACCTCTAGGAGTTGAACTAAAAAATCACTTGAAATCAGCCTGGTGGAAATCTATTGTCTATGAAAGAGATGATATTGAGGGTTTAGATTGCTCGATTATTACCCATCGCCTAACACTGAAATACTCTGGTCACGAGGACACCTTTACCGATCCCATGGTAGATTGTCGTCAGTGTAAACATCGCATGAGAGCAGATCATATTGTTGATCATAAATGCGATCATTGCGGATCTAAAGACTTAACACAGCCGCGCAATTTTAATTTGATGTTTCGTACGAATTTAGGACCTGTTGATAATGAGACAAGCTTCGCTTATCTTCGTCCAGAAACAGCACAGAGCATCTTTACCAATTTCAAACACGTAGTGGATGCAACCTCAAGAAAACTACCCTTTGGTATTGCACAAATTGGAAAAGCATTCCGTAATGAGGTTACTCCTAAAAATTTCATTTTTAGAGTGCGTGAATTTGAGCAAATGGAACTCGAGTTTTTTGTAAAACCAGGGGAAGACGAAACCTGGCATAAAGTCTGGGTAGAAAATCGGTTAAATTGGTGGAAAAAGCAAGGTCTTCAGGCAGAAAACCTTCAATTACAACCACAAAAAAAAGAAGAATTAGCGCATTATTCAAAGGCTACTACTGATATTTTATATAGATTTCCACATGGGTTTGAAGAATTAGAAGGAATAGCCAATCGAACGGATTTTGATTTAGGATCCCATACCAAAGCTAAAGAAGAATTTACTTTATTTGCTAATGTAGCAACTAACAGCGATTCCAATACAAAACTTGGCATTCAAGATCCTCAAACCAAAGAATACATCATCCCTTTTGTGATTGAACCCTCTGCTGGTTTAGATCGTGGAGTATTAGCTATTCTAACACAGGCTTTCACAGAAGAATTATTACCAGAAGGACAAAAGCGTATTGTTCTAAAGCTAAAACCTCATCTAGCTCCGATTAAAGTAGCTGTTGTTCCTTTAGCTCGCAATAATGAAAAAATTGTGACAAAAGCTAAAGAAATTAAGCATTTCCTACAAAAACTAGGTATTGGTCGTATTAAATATGAAGATACGGGGAATGTAGGTAAAGCCTATCGCCGTAACGATGAGATTGGAACACCACTTTGTATTACAGTGGATTTTGATACTTTTGAAAACACAGAAGAAACGGTTACGATTAGAGACCGCGATTCGATGCAACAACAAAGAATTGCAGTTAAAGAACTCATTTACTTCATTAAAAACTTCTTTTAATCTACTTAAGATCGCTTTTGTTATTTCAAGAGCGATTTTATAAGAACTAAAACTTTTTACGAAATGCTGCAGTTACTCGTTGACCTACCGGTGGAATACACAGCGGTAGATTTAAACCCCCCATTTGAACTAGAGCCTACAGCCACTGATTTACCTCCATCGTACGTGGGGATCCCCTCTTTACCACAAGAAGATGAACCACAAGCTTTTTCAGCATATGCATTATAGTAGTGCCAATTCAAACGGCTAGCTTAATGGGGTTCAAGTCAACGACTTGAAACTTGTCGTTAATCCTATATTTTTCTATGCGATTGAATCGGAA
>NZ_JAAVTY010000171.1:0-1673 GCF_018642185.1 Candidatus Rhabdochlamydia sp. W815
GCAACTTGATGTTAATTTCCGAGAGGATTTAAGTCGTGTTAGAAAAGGAAATGGAGCTGAAAATCTATCTATAGTTCGACGGAGCTACTTTGAATCTTTTACAAAAAGATAAGACAAGCAAGGTCAGTTTACATAAACGGCGCTTCATTGCATCATGTCGTAAAGATTATTTATTAGATCTGGTAGGTGCAAAGGAAATTCTTCATGCGTAAGCCCTGAGAGCATAACAGGCAAAAAAGTATTAAAATAGCGCTCATAGCATAAAATCTTTAAAAACTTAAGATCGATCTTCTGATTCTAACTTTTCTCTAGCACTTACTCTGCAATAAATCCCATTGATCTAAGGTGCTTCATATTTTTTTTCATATATTCAGGAAAATCGTTAGGATACTCACTATCAACAGGGATGATCTCTTGTGCTTGAATCCAGATTTCTATTTCTTCATCTGAAAGCGAATCTACATTTTCTTTATCTCTACCTTCTACAATACTAAGTAACTTCTGTCTAGTCTTATCTTTACCTCCCATACAGGTAAAATGCCATCCCCCATCCATAATTTGAAAAAAGTTCCAGCGGTTATCTCGAAAGAACTGAATTCCCTTCCTTTTAACAGTATCATATAGAGTAGCAACGGTCCCTACCCATCGACCCCCATTAAGTTCACTTTTTCTATTGAGTTGATACATAAATAAAGGCATTTCAAGAGCTATTGCATCTGGTGGATTTTTTATGACTAGCTTTTTGGGCTTTCTTGTTTCTCTATAAAATAGCCACCTAAGCGTTTCTAAAGCCTGTACTCGAGGAATCTCATCGAGATCGGAAATCATAATAATATCCCAATCATTGCACTGCTGTAGACCTTTTATGATGCATTTTCTTTGAAAATTCTCTCTATCCCAACAAAGCCCTGTTGCAGGATCCATTGTATTTGAAGCTAGACGTTCATCGACAATGACATGTTTGATTTTAGGTAGATACTTTTCAAAAAGATGTTGGTTTTCTTGAAAATACAAAGGCTTAGGTTCCCCTCTTTGTGTTTCAACCGATTCTACCAATACAAAATAATCCACGTGATCATTGAGTTCTTCTAAACGCATCTTTAAAAGTTCTAACTCATTAAAAAAGGTAAAACAATCATATATCTTGCTGTAAGACGGGATACAAGTGCATAAAAAAGTAAAAAGGAAAATAAAATACATATCTATTTGCTCATAAAAAATTCATTCCATGAAGCTATCAGAGCAATCAAAAAAAATAAAGATTATTTTAAAAAAAGAAATAGATCTCTAAAAAAATAGTTATTCTTATTAACAGATTTTAAAGATGTGTATTTAAAAATTTATAAGATCTTAGAAAGATTTTTTGGTTATATATCTTATTGCTATTTTATTTATGGTTTTTTCTCCATTTTAGGTAATCCTAAACATGTAATGCTTAATATGGCCCTTTCAACATCGAAGTGCACAAAAAAGAACATATAAATACTTGAAAAAACATCTATTGTGCACCCGAGCATAGCATGTTTGTAGATAATCTCCTAAACACTTCTAGTGGAGTCTCGAGGTTGAGAACCTTGTCTAGGTCTGTTATTTAGTAAAGTTTCCACCCTTTCCATATCCTTGGAAGTCGTATCTAAAAAGCTTTGTGTTTTAGGAAAATATTGCCTAACTAG
>NZ_JAAVTY010000172.1:0-1666 GCF_018642185.1 Candidatus Rhabdochlamydia sp. W815
TGACTGTAAAAGTATGAAGTGCATTTCTTTTTGCTATTTCTACTATATATTCTAATATTTCCTGTACACTCTTTGCAAATCTTTCTCCAGAATATCCTCAATTTTGAAAAGATTTTAAACAGGCTCTTAGTTGCAAAAGCTGTTTTTCTTTACTATTTACCACTAAGTGTCAATTTAAGTCTTATCTATTGCAAATTATACTTGAGTATGGCCTTGTCTCTGTGAAGTTGTTAAGTTATTAACGAGATGTAAACTACGCTTGTATCTTCTTTTTTTCTTAAACATGAAAATACTAGCTAATAAACTTCCAATTATAAATAGACCTGATACTATTAATGCAATCCCTTGTTGAATATTTGTTGATTGAGTTATTTTAGGTTCTGTTGTTGTGATTGGTTCAGATATTGCTGTTGAAGTAGCAGCTGTTAGTTTTGTTTGCTTAACTGTTGTTTCTGAAGCGGTTGTTGATTGAGTTAGTTCAAGTATTGTAGTTGGTTTTTCTGATGTTGTGATTGGTTCAGATATTGCTGTTGAAGTAGCAGCTGTTAGTTTTGTTTGCTTAACTGTTGTTTCTGAAGCGGTTGTTGATTGAGTTAGTTCAAGTATTGTAGTTGGTTTTTCTGAAATTTTTGTATATCGAGTTAATCTACCACACTGCTCTTCTAATTGAGTAATCTTGCTCTCTTTTTCTTTTAAAGACTTATTACATATCTGATTTTCTTCTATGCAATGATCATTTGTAGTTCTTAATTCTAAAGCTATTTCTTCTAGATAAGTGTAAGTCGAACGAAGATCATCATACATTTTTTCTCCCTGTAATGTTATCTCTATACATTTAGATCTCTCATTTTTCAAATCCTTGATATTTGAATCAATCAAACGTCTAATCTCTTTGTCCTTAGTTGATGTTATGTTACGTTTTTCTTCTTCACAAGTAACTAAGGAGTTTTTACGAGTATTTCTTTCAAGGGTTAGATCATCAAATGGTATATCAATAGATCTTGTATGTCTTGCATGAAATTGAGTTCGTTCAAGTGTTATTGGTTCTGTTGTTGTACACTGCTTTTCTAATTGAGCAATCTTGCTCTCTTTTTTTTTTAAAGACTTATTACATATCTGATTTTCTTTTATGCAACGATTGTTTTTAATTATTAATTCTAAATAAGCTATTTCTTCTACAGTGTAATTCGAAAGAAGATCATTATACTTTTTTTTTCCCTGTAATGTTATCTCTGTACATTTAGATCTCTCATCTTTCAAATCCTTGATATTTGAATCAATCAAACGTCTAATCTCTTTGTCCTTAGTTGATGTTATATTACGTTTTTCTTCTTCACAAATAACTAAGGGGTTTTTACGAGTATTTCTTTCAGAAGATCTTGTATGTCTTGCATGAATACGCTTTGACCGTGGAATATTTCCATATTTTGGATCTGTAAACCCATTTCCAACTTTCACCTTAGCCACTCTATCTACTTTTCGATTTGAAGAAAATATATTGGTAGCATTCATTGGAGATTCATTTGAAAATGCCTCTATAGAATTTATTAGACTATCATCAGGGAAGGGACCTCGAAAAGATCTATCTGCTTTTCGATTTGAAGGAGACATATTGGTAGCATTCATTGGAGATTCATTAGGCAAGGGACCTCGAAAAGATCTATCA
>NZ_JAAVTY010000173.1:0-1609 GCF_018642185.1 Candidatus Rhabdochlamydia sp. W815
TTAAATTAAGATTTAACTAAGCAAAATTTCCTAGATAAAAGAGGCTGCAGTTCTTCCCGATATTTAGGAATGTTTTCAAAAAAGGCATAAATTGCCGTCTTAAAATCTAAGAATTTTTCATAATATCGATTATTGCGAACTTTTTTATTCATGAATCGCCAAAGGCGTTCAATCAGATTGAGATCGGGAGAATTATGAAAACTATCATTATACCTTAATGAGAAGATTTTAAATAGGATCTTAGCAAAAGCAACTTTACTATAGGTATCAATCACTGTTTGTTGATAAATTCGCCCCACTCCTTTAATAGTTCCTACATAATAGGTATCTTGTGCAACAAGATAGCCTGGATGTTGTGTTTCTATCTCTCCATGAGCTTCTTTTTCTTCTTTAGCTTTTTCAAGCGCTCTTAATTGATCTTCTGTAAAGATCAAGTGATCTTGAGCTGCTTTTGCTTCTAACGTCTTTAGTCTCTTCTTAAATGTTTCTAGATCATGCCTTAACCATATCGATCTGACCCCTCCAGGAGAAACAAGAATTCCCTTCTTTTTCATCTCATTGGAAACTCGGAGCTGTCCATATGCAGGTTTTTCTATAGCAAATTCAACTACGCTATTTTCTATTTTTTCTTCCACTCTATTTTTAGGGCAGGGTTTCCTTCTAGAGATTTCTTGTAATGCGGCTTCTCCGCCTTTTTCATAAAGCTCTTTGTATGTATAAAAGCTTTCTCTTGAATATTCCATGTGCTTACATGCTTGGGACACGTTCCCAAGGGCTTGAGCTAGTTTTAAAAGGCCTAGTTTATTTTTTATCACTTTTCTCTCTATTGCTATATTCATAAATTACCACTTTGCTATTTACCACTAAGTGTCAATTTAAGTCTTGTCTATTACATTTAAGTCGTGTTAGAAAATGAAATGGAGCTGAATATCTATCTATAGCCCGACGGGCTAATTTGAATCTTTTACAAAAAGATAAGACAAGCAAGGTCAGTTTACCAGGGCTTACGCATGAAGAATTCCCTTTGCACCTACCAGATCTAATAAATAATCTTTACGACATGATGCAACGAAGCAATGCATCATAATAGATGAAGAATGAATGAATCCTTCCATTTTATACTCCTTATGAAAAAGGAGCCAGAATCATTTTTTATCTCTCAATTATCAAGCAAAATCTTCATGCGTTGGCCCTGGTCAGTTTACGTAAACGGCGCTTCATTGCATCATGTCGTAAAGATTATTTATTAGATCTAGTAGGTGCAAAGGAAATTCTTCATGCTTAAGCCCTGATATTTGATCAGGAATACAAAGCCTTTAATTGTGTATACTTTGCGACTTCTATAATTATTAAAAATATTATTCTAATATGCAAAATTATAATCGTTTGCATTCAAATTAAGAGTTTGAATATATAAACATTTTTATACAAAAGATAACATCTTCTTGCAAGATAGAGCAGTTTTTTCAAAAAAACCTAGTTATGCAATTCTTAATTTGAAATCAAACTAGTATATAGTGGTTCCGATTCAATCGTATAGAAAAATATTTTGTTTTGTGTTAAGCTATTGAGTATGAAAAAACTGACCCCTAGCCAGAGAGCTGACTTA
>NZ_JAAVTY010000174.1:0-450 GCF_018642185.1 Candidatus Rhabdochlamydia sp. W815
TGCAGGAGATATTAGGATGTATAGTAGAAATAGCCAAAAGAAATACACTTCATACTTTTACAGTTATTCCCAAAAGATGGGTTGTAGAGCGTTCTTTTGTGTGGATAGAAAAATGTCGCAGGCTATGGAAAATTGCGAAAGAAAACTACTACAAGCCTGAATATGGTGGTTCTTGCTTTTATTGCTCTACTTTTGAAAAGATTTTAAACAGGCTCTTAGATCAAGCTGTTGTATCAATTTCGATTTAAATAACTATACTTAAAAGTTATGGAATTCGATTGGGAGCTGTAGGGGCAAAAAGATTTTCCTCTGCTGTTATGAAACAGATAGAAAAGCAGGAAGAAGTGATTATCTTAATTATAACATCTCTATTAAGCACCTTTGACAAAATAGTCGAGCAAGTAGAAAAACTGGATAAAGAAATGCTTAAACTAGTCAGTCAAGATAAAG
>NZ_JAAVTY010000174.1:517-1599 GCF_018642185.1 Candidatus Rhabdochlamydia sp. W815
TGGAGAGGTGCAAAGACAGGGAAGAATTTCGAAATGTGGATCCAATGAACTTAGGTCTTTGTTAGTTGAGGCCGGAATGGTAATGCTCACACGAAGTAAGAAATGGAGTAAAGTGAAAGCTTGGGGATTAAAAATTATGCGAAAAAAAGGGATGAAGAAAGCCGCTTTAGCAGTGGGTAGAAAGTTATCCGTGATCATGCACAAGATGCTGATCGTTGCTCCTCATTTTTTTTGCTCTTTAATGAGCGGTTTTGAGATTTTAAAAAAATCTCTTTATATTGGAGAGTTTAACCTACTCCGTTTAAGGAGTAACCCCTTCTTTGTGTGCAATTATGGCATGTCTAATATGCTTAATAAGGTTCACTCTCTAAAAAATTTTCTTAAGTTCTCTGGGAGAACTGGACAAGCCGTTTTTGGCTTTTTGAAAATCTTGCCTCTTATTTTAGCAATAAAATCATAGAAAGCGTTAGTTATACAAAGAGGTATACAACGAATTAAATACGCTAAACACTTCCAACCTTTTCCTAAAGAGTGTAAAATATATAAGATCGCCTCTGTTTTGAAATAGATTCTATCCTGTTTCTTCTCATACACCATGATACTATCTGGTGTAGTTTTTATGTTTTTAGTCTGAACAAGATGGCAAAAGGTTTTTCCTTCTATGGGAGAAAAAACGAAAGGTGTTTGCATCCTTAAAAGGGTGAAGCGCACAAAAAAATGACATAAACCACAATTACCATCATAAAAAACCCTTGGGAATTCCTCAAATAGATCTTGATGCATATTTTTTCTTTTTAAAGAGTTTTATTCATGGCCCTTTCAACCTTGAAGTGCACAAAAAAGAACATATAAATACTTGAAAAAACATCTATTGTGCACCCGAGCATAGCATGTTTGTAGATAATCTCGTAAACACTTCTAGTGGAGTTTCGAAGTTGAGAGCCTTTCTAGGTCTGTTATTTAGTAAAGTTTCCACCCTTTCTATATCCTTGGAAGTCGTATCTAAAAAGCTTTGTGTTTTAGGAAAATATTGCCTAACTAGTCCGTTTGTATGCTCATTTAAGCCTCTTTCCCAAGAATGG
>NZ_JAAVTY010000175.1:0-1507 GCF_018642185.1 Candidatus Rhabdochlamydia sp. W815
CTCGAAGTGCACAAAAAAGAACATATAAATACTTGAAAAAACATCTATTGTGCACCCGAGCATAGCATGTTTGTAGATAATCTCCTAAACACTTCTATTCGAGTTTCGAAGTTGAGAGCCTTTTTAGGTCTGTTATTTAGTGAAGTTTCCACCCTTTACCATATCCTTGGAAGTCGTATCTAAAAAGCTTTGTGTTTAAAGTAGAAGTCTGTCTCTAGCTCGAAACTAACCATTTGGTGGTAGGCAAATTCTTTTCCGTTGTCTGCTGTTAATGTGTGTACAAAATCTTTGATAGGTTTAAGTTGTTCAATTAACGCTTGACTTACTTCCTCTGCAGTTTTATGAGCAACTTTGGCGAGCTTAGTTAGCTTGGAAGTTCTTTCTACTAAGGTTATTCCGCACGGAATTCAATTTCCTAAAGGAAGCGTTGCTTAGAAATTATGGGGCATGGCTAGCCAATTTACTAATGATGAACTCCATCTTTTTTATCCCTTGCCTTTCAGCGCAGGAGAGTTTCTAAAAACTATCCTTCTAGAGGGGATAAAGACAATATCTTTATCCGTAGCTACACTGATAGAACCAACTTAAATTTTTTTTGTTGTTGTGGAATATGCGGTTTTATCGGAAAATATGTCTTTATAAAATTTATAATTATTCTTTAATATGATATGCAAAAAACTTCACGGAATTTTGACGATTCTTTCTTGTATCGTTAAAAAACCAAGATGGTCCTTTAATAGAAAAACACTGATTGTTATATTTGCTATTCTCTGTATTTCCGCGCTAACTTCTTCAGCTTTATCCCAACATGGCTTGTCTATGCTTAACTTAAACATGAAAACATCTCCTAAGACGTTTGATCCTCGTAAAGCCGGCGATGTTTATTCTTCGCAAATGATTTTCTTGCTGTTTGAAGGTCTTACTAAGAGATATCCCGATGGATCCATCAAATTTGCTCAAGCTAAGTCATATACCGTATCGGATGATAAACTTACCTATACATTTACGCTAGGAGACAACTACTGGTCTAATGGTAAGCCTGTTACTGCTTATGATTTTGAACAGTCGTGGAAAGATATTCTTGATCCCAAGTTTCCTTCGATGGGGGATTATTTGTTTGCTCCTATTAAAAATGCGGAAAGCGCTAAAAAAGGACTTGTTTCTTTAAGTGAGGTAGGCATTAAAGCCGTTGATGAAAAAACCCTAGTGATTGAGCTAGAACACCCGACTCCTTACCTTCTTAAACTGTTTACGCTCCCTAGATTTGTTCCTATACATGTTGAACTAGACCGAAAGAACCCTAATTGGGCAATTCAAACAGGCGCTCAATTCGTGTGCAATGGACCTTTCCTATTGGAAAGCTTTAAGCAAAACGATCAAATCGTTTTCACTAACAATCCATACTATCGAAAAAGGCCCTTTCAACCTTGAAGTGCACAAAAAAGAACATATAAATACTTGAAAAAACATCTATTGTGCACCCGAGCATAGCATGTTTGTAGATAAT
>NZ_JAAVTY010000176.1:0-1493 GCF_018642185.1 Candidatus Rhabdochlamydia sp. W815
ACATGCTATGCTCGGGTGCACAATAGATGTTTTTTCAAGTATTTATATGTTCTTTTTTGTGCACTTCAAGGTTGAAAGGGCCCTGAATAAAAATAGATCTCTTGCATAACCAAATTGTTTAAGCGATATAGCTGGAAATGCTTTTGTTAAGATAGGAATCTATAAATGAAAGGGCCCTTTCAACCTCGAAGTGCACAAAAAAGAACATATAAATACTTGAAAAAACATCTATTGTGCACCCGAGCATAGCATGTTTGTAGATAATCTCCTAAACACTTCTAGTGGAGTTTCGAAGTTGAGAGCCTTTCTAGGTCTGTTATTTAGTAAAGTTTATATCCTTGGAAGTCGTATCTAAAAAGCTTTGTGTTTTAGGAAAATATTGCCTATTGACATGGTCCGCACATCATAGAATAAACTTTTAAAAGAATATTGCCCTTAAACTCTTTTACTTCTTTCTGAAAGTTTAAAGCAGTAACGGTGGCAATGTTATCTTCTAAAAGAGGAGGTTTGACGATATCTGCAATGATCTCTTGCATAGCTGTATAAACTGGAAGAAATGTTTCAGATCCTGTTTTAAACAGCTTTTTTACCGCATCTGTTCTATAAAAGCTAAGAAGTAATTGGATTTCATCATAAGTAAATATCTTATTGAAAGGTTCTGCAAATCTTTTTAGATAAGCTTTGCTCAGAAGCTTTTCTTTTGTATTGGCAACAACCTTCTTAACATCCATATTATTCTTTGCAGAAGTAATCGTCTGTTGAGCTAGCGAGGGCAGCATTGCATCCATTTGATCTTGTTGCAAAACAGATAAACGTACTAGTTCCATAGCATCTTGCATCTTTGTATCTGTTTTCATTTCTGTAATGTTCTGTACATTGGTATCAGTCTTCATTTCTGTTCCTGCGTTAATATTACCTACCACAATCAGTATAAAAAAATCTCTTTAAACATATCCTCTCTATATTAGTTAATCGTTTCTACTTTTTCTTTGCACGGAACATTCCCTGAGAGCAAAATTTTTTAAGGCTTCTGAAATGATGATAAAAATTCTAAGAGTATTCTTGAAATAGTTTTAAAAAAAATTGGTTGGCGAAGTCAGAAAAAGCAGTGGTAGGAAAGAGAAAACAAGCTTTGTAATTATTGATGCTCAAAGTGTTAAAAATACTGATACAGCGGAGAAGAAAGGATATGATGCAGGGAAAAAAAGACATATAGCAGTCGATACCCAAGGGCTCCCTCATGCGATTCACATTACCACTGCTAATATCACTGACAGAAATGGGTGTATAGCAGCATTTTCACTACATAAAAACCATTTGTTCGGTGTAAAAAATGTTTTAGCAGATGGAGGATATTCTGAAGAAAAATTTGCAAAGAGTGTGCAGGAGATATTAGAAAGAAATACACTTCATACTTTTACAGTTATTCCCAAAAGATGGGTTGTAGAGCGTTCTTTTGCGTGGATAGAAAAATGTCGCAGGCTATGGAAAAA
>NZ_JAAVTY010000177.1:0-1463 GCF_018642185.1 Candidatus Rhabdochlamydia sp. W815
AAATTTCATAATTGTAGATTCCAGCAATAAGATTGAACCGTAAACCAAACCTTTCTATATCTTTTGTTTTGCTCTTCCAATAAAATTAAGAGCATTTCTTCAAAAGTTTTTCGTTTCACTCCTATCAGTCTTCCATACTCGTTTAAATTCAAATTAAGAGTTTGAATATATAAACATTTTTATATAAAAAGATAACATCTCCTTGCAAGATAGACCAGTTTTTTCAAAAAAACCTAGTTATGCAATTCTTAATTTGAAATCAAACTAGTATACTTGCATAATAAACTTATGCTTATAAATATGTTTAAATATTAAAACATATTAATTTATTTTTAATTATCTTGTGTATTCTATTATAATGGAAGCAATTATACTATTAATATTTACAGATCTTTAACTTGTTTACAGATCTTTAACTTGGATGTTTAAATGACTTCTCCAATAGGTGACAATTTTCGTATTGAATCTTGTAATAATTTTTTACATAACAAGGATAAAGTAGCGAATAGTATTGAATCTTTTTTTGTTACAATTTCCACTCAACAATCTACAACCTCTCAAAATACTCACGAATATGAGATTAAAGACTCAGAATCCCTAATAAATCTTGCTAATAGGCTTATTCAGAATCGCGGTGCCTTTTCCATTCAGGATGACGAAGGTAAAATTTCTCAATATATTCAAAATTATGCGATTGAAAATGAGGACATCCGAATAGAGCTTGCTAAGCTTGCTATACAAAATAATCCATATAAAGCTTCTGAATTTATTCAGAACTATAAGATCAAAGATGAGAAAATACGAGTAGAACTTGCAACGCTTGCCGCTCAGAGGGATGGGAAAGGAATTTCTCAATACATTAAGAGATATGAGATTACAGATCAGAAAGCTCTAATTGAAATTGCAAAGCTTGCTGCTCAGAGGGATGGAAAAGGAGTTTCTTAATACATTAACAGATATAAGATTACAGATCAGGAGGCTCTAACAGAGCTTGCAAAGCTTGCTGCTCAGAATAATGGAGGAGGAACATCACAATACATTAAGGAATATGGGATTACAGGTCATGAAACTCTAATAGAGATAGCTAAGCTTGCTGCTCGGAGTGATGGAGAAGGAACATCGCAATACATTAAGGAATATGGGATTACAGATCCGGAAACTCTAATAGAGATTGCAAAGCTTGCTGCTCAGAGTTATCGAGGAGGAACATCGCAATACATTAAGGAATACCGCATTACCGAGCCAGAGGACTTGGTAGAGATTGCAAAGCTTGCTGCTCAGAGTGATGGAGGAGGAACATCGCAATACATTAAGGAATATGAGATTACAGATCAGGAAGCTCTAATAGAGATTGCAAAGCTTGCTGCTCAGAATAATATAAGGGAAATTTCTGAATTTATTCAGAATTACGGAATTAAAGATCAAAAATTTTTAATGACAGTTGCTGAACCTTGTGTTAAGAA
>NZ_JAAVTY010000178.1:0-1435 GCF_018642185.1 Candidatus Rhabdochlamydia sp. W815
CCATTCTTGGGAAAGAGGCTTAAATGAGCATACAAACGGACTAGTTAGGCAATATTTTCCTAAAACACAAAGCTTTTTAGATACGACTTCCAAGGATATAGAAAGGGTGGAAACTTTACTAAATAACAGACCTAGAAAGGCTCTCAACTTCGAAACTCCACTAGAAGTGTTTACGAGATTATCTACAAACATGCTATGCTCGGGTGCACAATAGATGTTTTTTCAAGTATTTATATGTTCTTTTTTGTGCACTTCAAGGTTGAAAGGGCCCCTTAATGAGAAGATTTTAAACAGGCTCTAAGACTTATATCTTATAGTAGGAATCTATAATTCGAATCTTTAAAATTCAGGTTATGCAAGAGGTCTAATGTTTTTCTTTTTTAAACGCTTGGTAGAGAAAAGTAAAGCGATCATTCCCTTTCAAGTACGTTTTCCTCTTTATCTTTGGTCTTTCTTTTGCAGATGCTTTTTCCTTTGCAACATCTCAGAGATCCAAGCAAAGTCTTGTGTAATTGATACAGAGCATTTTCCAACAATTGGGATGTTTGCTGCTGCGAATTTAATTATAGGACAGATCCATCTCTACGAAAGGGGTGATTTACCTGATTACCAAGGTTTAGTCGTAGATTTTGGCCCACATGGTCTTTATTACGAACCGACTCGTGGTCTGAATTGGTGGGCCTACTTTTTTGAACCGATTTCTATTGGTGTGCAATCTGCTTCTCCCTTTCACATCTCTTGGGAAGAGGGATGCGATGCATTTCGTGCAAAAAGTGCTTTACCTCGCAAAGAAGCTCTAGCATTAGTCAAAAAATATATTCACCTTCAACCCCATATTCAAAAAAAAGTTTGCGAATTTGTTGAAACGTATTTTCATGGAATCTATACAATTGGTGTGCATTATCGAGGAACTGATAAACATTCTGAGGCGCCACGTATTGACTATAGTGTTGTGATTGCTGCGGTAAAGGATCAAATTCCTTCTCAAAGACCCTATCAAATTTTTGTTGCAAGTGATGAAAAACAGTTTGTGGAAGCAATGGAAAGAGAGTTTCCTTCTCAAGTGATTGCAAGGAATGTGTATCGGTCTACTGGATCGGAAGGCGTTCACTTTTCTGGGCATCCTCCTTATAAATTGGGAAAACAAGCTCTGGTTGATTCCCTACTACTTTCAAAATGTGATCTGCTCATTCGTACAAGTTCAAATCTCAGCTTATGGTCTACCTATTTTCAGCCCGATATTCCTGTCATTTTATTGAGTGAACGTTATGAAAGATGTGCAGAGCCTGAATAATATGATACTTTTTTGGGTAGTTCTCTAATTGCACACAAGGGGAATAGACCTCTTGCTTAGTTAAATAAAAATTTCATAATTGTAGATTCCAGCAATAAGATTGAACCGTAAACCAAACCTTTTTCTTCTGTTCCTATATTT
>NZ_JAAVTY010000179.1:0-1025 GCF_018642185.1 Candidatus Rhabdochlamydia sp. W815
AAAGCCCTTGTATAAAATAATGCCCTTAAAAATACGTAAGGGCATGATGAAATTTGAAAAAGCAAAAAGTTTAGACAACGAGAAATTCCGAAGATTAACTTGATTTTGGAAATAAGTCACAAAGAGAAAAAAGCCCGAGGAGGCCGCGTCAATAAATTAAAAATTGATTCTCTACCCTTTGGAATAGATAAAAAGCTTTAGGTTGCCATATAGCCCCCTCATCCGTATCAGGTACGTAAGTTATTCCCATAGATCTAGCAATCAGATTCCATTCTTTTTCTATCTTTTTTAGATCTTGAAAACATGTATATAGTGGTTCCGATTCAATCGGATAGAAAAATATTTGTTTTGTGTTAAGCTATTAAGCATGAAAAAAACTGACTCCTAGCCAGATAGCTGACTTAGAACACAAGTTAAAGCATCCAAAAGACTATTCTGAACAGAATAGGCTTTGTGTAATTTTGGGCTATGATGAGGGTATCTCAACAAAAAATCTTGCTAAAATACTCCGGATAAGCCCTATCACTGTTCAGGAATACCTCAGAGAATATGATTCCGAAAATAAAACTAGAAGTAGCCCTCGAGGCGGTAGCAAATCAAAACTTTCACAAGACCAAACAGAGTCTCTACTAAAACACCTACAGGAAAAGACCTATCTTAAAGTCAATATGGGATAAAATATTCCCGAAGTGGCATGACAGATTGGCTCATACAGCACGGATTTGCTTATAAACGTCCTAAAAAGATTCCTGGGAAATGAGATCCTGAAAAACAACGAATTTTCATAGAACAATATATGGCTTTAAAGGAGACCTTAAACCCTGATGAAGAGATCTATTTCATAGATGCTGTGCATCCTGAACATCAGTCCCAAGCCGTATATGGATGGATCAAAAAAGGCGTTCAAAAGACTTTGCAGACATGCAGGAAACAATTGCGATTGCATTTTTCTGGAGCTCTTTGCCTGACAGGAATGAAGATTTTTACAGAGGAATATAAGACAGTTGATGCCGATGCAATGCTCG
>NZ_JAAVTY010000179.1:1070-1432 GCF_018642185.1 Candidatus Rhabdochlamydia sp. W815
TAGAAGAGTTTCTGATGTCTTCTAGGATTAAAGTGCACTATCTCCCTCCTTATTCGCCGAATTTGAATCCTATTGAACGCTTGTGGAAGATCTTAAGGGAAAAGACGGTATACAATCGATATTACGAAACGTCGGTGACTTTTTTTCAGGCAATGAGAGGATTCTTCTTAGAAGAGATACCGAAAATAACAGATATTTTGAAATGTAGGATAAACGACAAGTTTCAAGTCGTTGACTTGAAACTTGTCGTTTATCCTACATTTTTCTATGCGATTGAATCGGAACCACTATATACATGCCATAATTGCACACAAAGAAGGGGTTGCTCCTTAAACGGAGTAGGTTAAACTCTCCAATATAAA
>NZ_JAAVTY010000017.1:0-18567 GCF_018642185.1 Candidatus Rhabdochlamydia sp. W815
AACGAAAATCCGAGAACTTTTACCTACTGTAGCTAATTTATCCGAAGCCTTAGATCAAGCTGTTTTATCAATGTCGATTTAAATAACTATAGATAGATTAAAAGAGCTTTTAGAATACATGAAGCTCTTACGAAGAAATGAAATGCATTGTAGATATGTTTTGAGCAGGGTAGAAAAAAATTGTCCTGTACAGAGTTTATTACAAAGATAGAAATTAAAAGAATTAACTTGAGAATCCTCTTTTCTGACGTTTTCTCGACAAAAAAAGGATTTTAAATCAGAATGCAAGCCATAACATTTTTAAGATAAGGGTTGGATCATGAAATATTTTTTACCTTTAATTTGCTTGAGTGCTCCTTTATATGCAGTAGATCAACCCGCTCCTTCTTATACGATTATTCAGGATCAACACAAAGTCCCTATCCTTACTTCTTCTCTTGCTAAAAGAGAAACCGAAAAACTCATTCTAGAAAATGGATGTAAAGTTCTTCTTATTTCCGATAAAGAAACCCCTCAATCCAGCGCAGGTCTTTGTGTGGGATCTGGTTCTTGGGATGATGATCATCCAGGTATGGCACATTTTATAGAGCACATGTTATTTATGGGAACAGAAGCTTATCCAGATGAGTCTGAATACATGCAATTTATTAAAGATCATGGAGGCAAGGTAAATGCCTATACAGCCCCAGATCGAACGGTTTACATGTTTTCCATTCATAATGATGCTTATCCACAAGCAATTGATCGTCTCTCTCATTTTTTTATCGATCCTTTATTCTCCACAAGCTGTAGACAAAGAGAACTTAATGCCGTTGATAATGAACACGCTAAGAATATAGAGCATGATGGATGGCGCCAGCATATGATCTTAAAAGAGACGGGAAACCCAGATCATCCAAATTGCAAATTTTCTACGGGGAATAAGGATACTCTTTGTGAAATTTCTCAATCTGATTTAAAAAATTGGTACGCAAATCATTACAATGCAAATTGTATGTATTTGGTCATGATCTCTCCTTTACCTATTGCTGAAATGAGAGATTTAGTGGTTACAAAATTTTCGCCTATTACTAATGCACCTCATCAGAAAAAAAACCTTCCAAGTTCTCTATTCTCCGAGCAGCAAAAAGGAAGCATGATTTTTATTAAACCGGTTAAAAATTTAAAAACTCTTTCTTTATGCTGGGAGGTTCCAAGTGCATTTGCTACTAATATAGAAGAAAAAGCCCCGGAATTTATCGCTTATATTCTCAATAAAGAGGTAGAGGGAAGCTTATTTGCTAAATTAAAGAAGGAAAATATTGCGGAAAATTTCCATGTTAGCTGTGATCGTTTCAGCAAAGATAGCTTGCTTTTTTGTATCGATGTTTCTTTAACCGATTCTGGTCTTTTACAAATCGACAGCGCTATATCGTATATATTTACAGCTCTTGAGCGCTTAAGGGCAGAAAAATTACCCGAATATTTATTTCAAGAATTTAAAACCATGGCCACTGTAGATTATCAATATCAATCCAGGAAAGATGCCTTTGAAATGGCTTCGGAAATAGCCTCTGATATACTTTATGAGGATCTTAGCTCTTATCCGATTAAAACAAAGATTCCGACTGTATTTGCTCCTCAAGGAATTCTTAATTTCTTACATACACTAAAACCCTCCGAATGCACCTACTTTGTCATCGCAGATCCGAACAAAGTAGGAGTGGTCCCCGACCGAAAAGAAAAGTGGATGCAAGCAGAATACACAGTGATTCCAATCGATCAAAAGAAACTACAAGCCTGGCAAAAACTCGAAGTTCATCCTGAAATTAACCTACCAGGGCAAAATCCTTACTTACCTACTCAATTAACTCTGCAAAATACACCTTTGCAAGAAATTCCGACTTTGATTCATCAAGATGAAGGGTCTAAAGTATACTTTTTGTCAGATAACTATTATCGCACTCCAGAAACCGTATTTACTTTTCAACTCAAGTCGCCTCTTTTAGACCAAACTCCAAAGGCTCGAGTACTAACTGATTTATGGTCTTATGCTTTCCAGGATCTACTTGCTGATGATCTCTCCTTTGCTAAAGATGCAGGGATCCAAGTAGAACTAAAACTAAAACCTTTAGAAGTTATTCTCTACATTCAAGGACTTAGTGAAAAAACACCTCTACTCACTAAGAAAATTTTTCAAGCACTTAAACATGTTGTTTGCTCGCAAGAAAAATTCCAAATTTATACTAGCTCCTTAGCTGCTAATTATGAAAATGCTTCTAAAGAACTCCCTTTGCATCAAGCTTTAGAGCAAATGAGCGGGGTTATTTTTGATCAACCCACTAGTCAGCAAAAGCTACTCTCTTTACAAAAAACTAGTTTAAAAGATTTATGTGATTTTTCAGAAAAATTTAGCCAATGCCTTTATATGCAAGCTCTTTTATACGGAAACCTCAACCAAGGATTAGCAACAGAGCTTTGTAGAGAGCTACAGATAATTTTAGCAGCAAACCCCTATTCTCTTCAGAGCCAAGCTAAGGCTAAAGTTCTTCTTTTGTCCGATCTACATGGGCCTTATAAGCTTGTTTTCGAAACAAATAGACAAGGAGCAGCTGCTTTACTGCTTTTACAAGAAGGATCATTTAGTTTTGAGTCATGGGCTACTCAACAAATCCTAGGCCAAGCCTTAAAAAGCGCGTTTTTTGAAACATTGCGCACTAAACAACAAACAGCTTACATAGCTAAAGCCTGGGATGATGAAAAAGAAAAACAGCTTCTGCAATATTTTGCAGTGCAATCTAGTACACACACGCCCACTGATTTACTAGCGCGTTTTGAGTTGTTTTTAGAAGATTTTGGTAAAAATCTGCTTATGGAAATCTCATTAGAACGCTTTGAAAAGATCCGTGCCAGCTTAATTACCTCTCTTGCTATGAGACCAGAAAATATGCTTAATAAAGCAATAGAAACCGCTAAATTAGCTTTTTATTATCAAGATTTTGCATGGATAAATAAGCAAATAGATAGCCTAAAAGCTCTATCTTATAGCAACTTTTGTATAGCTGCTGAAAAGTTGATTTCTCGAAAGAACTCTCGTAGATTGGCTATTTTATTAGAAGGGGTTATGGATGATGATAAAAACTTTTGCTATGAGCTTACTTGTAAAGAAGATGTACAAGCTTTAGGCCAACTTACATCTATTAATTAAAGGTTTTTAGTGATTAGAAAATGGCTGCCTTTTTTGCCTATTTTACTCATTTTGTCCTTTGTCCTATATTTTTTCTTAACAGGAAAATACAAGGCATTGGATTTTAACCTCATCAAATCCCAACATGTCATCTGGGAGCAATATGTACAGGACTATCCCATTCTATCCGGGTTTTGTTTCATTTTGATCCATACAATCTCAGTAATACTGATTATTCCAGCCTCCACCTTATTAACGCTGATTGCTGGCTTTTTATTCCCGCTGCCATTGGCAATCGCCTATACTTGCTTTTCTGAAACGTTAGGAGCTATTATATTTTTTTTTATTATGCGCACTGCATTTTTTCAATTTTTTTCCCATAGAAAAAAGGCCTATTTCATCCATTTAAGAGAGTCTTTTTATCGCTATGAAATCAGCTACCTGCTTTTCTTGCGCTTTAGCCATATCCTACCTTTTTGGCTGATTAATCTACTTTCTGCTGTTTTTCGAGTAAATACCTATACTTTTATTTGGACAACTTGTGTGGGGGTCTTGCCTCTAATCATTGTTCTTGCACAGGCAGGAGGAGGCCTTTCTACTTTTTTTAGAAATGAAACCGACTTCTCTTTTGCAGCCATTTTTAATATACAAATTAAATTAAGCTTACTTGTTTTAGCGCTTCTTGCGCTTTTACCTATTTTATTAAAAAAGTATTTTCCTCATAAAAAAGTTTTAAAATAACTAAATCTCATTAATTTATATTTAATAAAATTCTAAAAATAAGCTAGTTAAATTACTAAACAATACAATCTAAAAAAAAATTAAACTCATAATTTCAATAAAAGTATTTACAAAATAATTTATTTATTTTACTTGTAAAATTAAGTTTAAACATTTGAGAAAATTATGAAATACCATACTAATTCAATATTCGGTTTAGGATTAAGCGTAGTTGCTTTAGTCTATCTTTTAGGATGCAAAACACATGAATCTAGTTTTTCTGTCTCAGATTTTTTAAATAAATGGGATAACAAAGGTCTATCTCTATTTAATAAAAAAGCTCCTCAAGATGTTTTTCTCTGTGCAGAACCAAGTAGTTTTAGAAAAAAGCCTTCTCATAAAGGACCTATATACACCGATTTTTGTGAACCTGCTTGCTGTGATAAAAAAAAAGTAAAAAGCTTTGATCATTGTATAGATGTTACTTCTTCTGCCAGAGGCTGTATAAAGACAACTGGACCTTATTTAGAAGCAGCTTATTTATACTGGCGTAGTTCTATTGAAGATTTAAGTGTTACTTCCAATATACAACAAAAAGGCCCCCTTCAAATTAAAGAAACAATTAAACAAATTGATTATAAATACGAAAGCGGATTTAAGCTAGGACTCGGATATAACCTATCTTATGACTATTGGGATATTTTTGCTAACTGGACCCGTTTACACACCCAACCGCATTCTTCTTGGAGTGCTACAAGTCAAACTTTAAATGCTTCTTTATTAGCACCTTTTGCAGGATCTGGTATAGTAGGATCTAATTCTGTCAATTCACGTTGGAGCTTACATTTCGATACTGTTGATTTAGAATTAGGTAGACGTTTGTTTCTTGGACGTAATCTTGCAATCCGCCCTTATGCAGGATTAAAAGGAGCTTGGGTAACATCTAGATTGAACACATCTTATCTAGGAGTCAATAACTCATTTTTTAATTCAGCTAATGTATCTCTAAAAAATAGAAATCAAGGTATAGGGCTTAGATTCGGGGCGCAGGGCAGATGGGATTTAGGGTATTCTAATTTTGCTATCCTAGCCAACATTGCTGGATCAGTTCTTTGGAATAATATTAAAACGACAAATAACACCGATGAGTTTCTTTCGAATGGTAGTTTAGCTTTGGGAGGAGGCAGCAAACACGCCCGTTATCACACTCTAAAACCTCTAGTAGAATGCTTTATAGGGTTAGACTGGGGCTCTTGTTTCTGCAAACAATACTACTTAGGGGTTTCAGCTGGTTATGAAATGCAGTTCTGGTGGGATTACAACACATTCTTTGTTGCCTCTAGAAATACCACTATGTATGGCTTAAAGCTTCATGGTTTAACCGCTACTATTACAATTGACTTCTAAGATAACTTCATGTTGTGATAAACAGCGTCTACATCATCTATTGCTTCTAGGTATTCGATCAAATCAAGATTTAACCTTTGGTTTTCCGAATTGCATTCTATATATGTTTTAGGAACCATTTGAAGCTGTGCTTCTTCGCAGATAAATCCTTGGTTTTCCAAGCTCTCTCTTACTTGAAATAATTGATCAGAGGCTGTTGTAATGATGCAAAAGCCTTCTTCTTGATCGAAATCTTCCGCTCCTGATTCTATCACAAGGTTAAAGAGCTCTTCTTCAGTGGCATTTTTTTTGCCCTGAATAATTCCTTTACGCTCAAAATTAAAAGCTACAGAGCCTGGATTTGCAATACTGCCTCCTTTTTTATTGGTGGCAATTCTCATTTCAGAAGCACTTCGATTTTTATTATCGGTCATAATTTCTACAATAATGCCTACACCTGCATATCCATATAATTCATAAGATATTTCAATATAGTCCGTTTGGGCAGCACTTGTAGCTTTCTTAATATTGCGCTCAATATTCTCATTAGGCAGGTTGGCACTACGTGCTTTGTGTAAAACCATTCGCAGTTTGGTATTTGCTTTAGGATCAGCTCCACCTTGTTTTACAGCGCTGATGATCTCTTTGGTTAAACGAGAAAAAAGCTTTCCTTTAATAACGTCTGCCTTTCCCTTACGATATTTTATATTTGCCCACTTGCTATGCCCTGCCATAATTCTCCTTTAGATCAATCTTTTTTGCATAAAAACTTTAGCAAGATATGTATTTTTTTCCTTAATAAATCTTTCTTGACGTCCAAATTCTACAAACCCCAATTTTGCATACATTTTGCGGGCAGGATTACCTTCGTAGACCTCTAGATGCAAAATATTAATTTTAAATTTCTCTTCCGCTAGCTCCATTAATTTTTCCATTAACAATTGCCCTATACCACATCCCCTTTTATCTTTTTGTATAATAATAGAAAAAACACAGGTATGCTTTAGCTTTTCATAAGCTTGTATATAAAGAATTGCCATTCCACAAGGCACGTTATTATGCTCTACAGTTATCCCTGAGCCAAAACGAGAGTGCTCAATCCAAATCCTGATAGCATCGGCCACTTCTGGCTGCGTAAGCATCGGGAACCAATGTAAGACCTCAGGGTCAGAGAGCCATTTGGTTAAATAGGGAGCATCCGAGCGATCCGTTAAACGAAAGCTCAGATTAGAAAGGGTTTTTTTTTGCCTGTTCATATCAATGAGATTCCAAATAAAAGGCGTGCATAGTATTGATCGTTTTCTTTAACGTAGTCTTTTTGGTCAGCAAATTGATAAAAATCGTATTTATGGAGTAGATGAATCAAAGGATTATCTTCCACTACTTCTGTATAAATCTCTTCTAATTTAAAATACACTTTTGCTAAATGTATGACGTTTTTTAATAAACTATTACCTACTCCTTTATTTTGATGAATAGGATCCACGATAATTTTAAATAAACAGTGGTGAGAAACCTTTTGATAAGGCATTAAAAATAAAGTAGCTATTCCACAAGGTGTTCCATTAAGTGTAGCGGTAAGACTTGCGCTATAACGACAAAACCCTAACCAACACTGCAATGTGTTATGTACTTCTTGTTCACTACTAACAGGAAGGAAATGTTGCAATTTAGGGTTCCTGAGCCAACCACGCAAATAGGCCTCATCTGTAATATGAGTATATCTAACATCTAATTCTTCTTCCATTTCTGCCATCGATTAACCAAATTCTTGAAGATATGCATTAATAAAGCCATCTATCTCTCCATCGAGCACAGCTTGCACATTGCCCACTTCATACTTTGTACGAGTATCTTTTACCAAAGTATAAGGTTGAAATATGTAATTACGGATTTGACTCCCAAAACCAATTTCTTTTTTTTCTCCTGAAATCTGTTCTAATTTTGCTTTTCTTTCTAAATATTCTTTTTCATATAATTTAGCCTTAAGCATCTTTAAACACGTTTCGCGGTTTTGCACTTGGCTTCTCTCTTTTTGACAACTCACTGTAATCCCTGCATATCGCATACGCACTGCGGAATCGGTTTTATTTACATGTTGTCCCCCTGCTCCTGAAGCGCGATAAGTCTCTATCTGTAGTTGATCTTCCTTGATCTCAACTTCGATTTTCTCATCAATCTCAGGAGTAATATCGACAGAAGCAAAACTGGTATGACGACGTGCATTACTATCAAAAGGAGAAATACGTACTAGTCGATGAACACCACGTTCTGCCTTAGCATAACCATAAGCAAATGAACCGGTAAGCCGAATAGTAATGCTCTTTAATCCAGCAACATCCCCATCTACAAAATCGAAAATTTCTGTTTTCCAACCTCTTTTACTCGCCCAACGTTGATACATGCGGGAGAGCATACTTACCCAATCGCAAGATTCTGTACCTCCTGCTCCAGCGTTGATTGTTAAAAAACAATTTTTTTTATCTAGCTCTCCAGATAGCATTTTACGAATTTCTAAATCAGAGAGTTGTTTATCAACTTCTTTAAGTTCTTGCTCTAACTCGTAAAAAAATTCTGGTTCGGCTTCTGGATCCACCTCATTGATCAGCTCATACACATTTTCGAAACGCTGTTTTACTTGCCAAGCAGGAACCATCCAAGTTTTTAAATCATGAATTTCAGAAATAATTTTTTGCGCTAGATTTTGATCATCCCAAAAATCTGGATCTTCCATTTTTTTTTCTAGAAGAGCGATTTTCTTTTCTTTTTCTTCTAGGTCAAAGATACCTCCACATATGTGCCAAACGATTTTGAATTCTTTTAATCACATTTTGTATAGATTCTTGCATAAACTCATCTCATCTCAAGTTTGATCCTTAAAGATGCCATAATTATGCAATTCGATCCCAGCGCATTTTTCAAAGAAGTGACTCATTTACATTTTTTCAAATTTAAAAATTTACAAAAAAATAAAAAATATTTATATAATCTATATTAAAAAATATTTTATTATTTTTTTTTACAACTTTTAAGAATTTCAGGAGATTTATGTCAACGCAACCAATCAATCATCTTCCCATAGAAACTCATATAAAACCTGTTACCTTATCCAAATTAGAGTGGGTAGACAGACAGATTTCCACATTTGGGAAAAGGGCATATTCTCAATTAATTAAAATTACCCATCTTTTTTATCAAACAGTCAAAACCCATCCGAAAAAAACCCTAGCTATCCTTGCTGGAACGACTGCTACTCTTGTGATCTATTATAAAGGAAAAACTCTATTAACTTCTCTAAAATCGTTCAATAAGAAACACAAAGAAAAAACTTTTCAACAAAAAATTAACATTCTTTCCAAGAATTTTTTTGAGGAATTAACAAAAATAGAAAAAAATATTCAAGATATTTCTAGGGTTCAAAAAACCATTCATGACTTTATAAATGCTGAGCAATTGCAAATTACAAATCAACACAGGTTTATTCTAAATGATTTAAAGAAGTTACCTGAAGAAAAAATTGCCCTGCTAGAAACAAATATAAAGAGTTTAGTAGCTTATAAGCAAAAAATTACAAAATTGATAACAGAAACCAATAAATACAAAACTCATTTTGTCTCAATTTTCCAATCCATTTAAGAGTTACGCAGTTGAATAAATTCTAAAAAGACTCCAATGTATTTAATATGAACCCAGCTAAATACAAAGAAGAAGATTACATCAATTTTTTAATTGCAACGAAAAAGGCATATAGCTGTACAGAGGCAGAACGAGTGCAACCGAATGAAAAGGTTTCACATGACACCATTTTGAGAATACTGCATAGACTGGAACCCTCATCAGAATCTTTATGGCAAGAATCTTCTCAATTTGTTAATATAAAGTATAAGGATGCTTTGGTGATTGATGATTCATCCCTAGATAAACCATACGCAAGTAAAATGGATTTAGTGTCTTATTAATGGTCGGGAAAAGTAGTATAAAGGAATCAACCTTGAAAAGTCTTATTCGGACAGAAAAAGAGAGTCTTATACCGCTTGATTATTGTATTTATGATAAGACAAAAATAGGTTTAACCAAGAACGATCATTTTCGCAAGATGATATTAAAGACTAAAGAAAGAAGCTTTTCTCCTGAATATGTGTTATTTGATTCCTGGTATGCTAGTTTGGAAAATTTGAAACAGGTAAGAAATCTAGAATGGTTATGGATGACGAAATTAACCCCAACTCGTTCATTAAATCCAGATAATCAAGGTGAACAGACCTATTCGTGAAGTGGAAATAAAAGAAAGCGTTCTTTAGCCCATTTAAAAGCTTATGGATGGATTAAAATATTTAAGATAGTTTCTAAAAAAGGATTAAGTACTGGGCAACAAATAACCTCAACATGAGCGAGTTACAGCGCTTAAGTTGTTCAGAAAAAGCTTGGAAAATTAAAGAATATCACAGAGGGATTAAACAATTTTGTGGGGTTGAACGCTGTCAAGCTAGGACTGGAAAAGCGCAAAAAAATCACATTCTTCTTTCTTTAAGAGCTTTTTTAAGAATAGAAAGATTTTGTTTTCGAAAAGGCATTACTTGGTTTGAAGCTAAATTGAGAATCGTTAGAGAAGCCGTTAGGACCTATTTAAAATATCCTAAATATTTGCTAACTGCGTAACTCCTAAACTCATCTTGCTCAATTTTCTAATCCATTTAACTTTTTATAAGATCCTGTTTAAAATCTTTTCAAAAGCGAGGATATTCTGGAGAAAGATTTGCAAAGAGTGTACAGGAAATATTAGAATATATAGTAGAAATAGCAAAAAGAAATGCACTTCATACTTTTACAGTCATTTCTAGAAGATGGATTGTAAAGCGTTCTTTTGCGTGGATAGAAAAATGTCGCAGGCTATGGAAAAATTGAGAAAGAAAACTACATACAAGCCTGAATATGGTGGTTCTAGCTTTTATTGATCTACTTTTGAAAAGATTTTAAACAGGCTCTAAGAGAAGTGGATTAAGAGCTGCTCTTTTTTAAACAACCAGGAATTTTTTTTCTATGCGTATAGAAATAATACCTCGAGTTTAAGATAGATTTATATTCTTAAGATGTCTTATAACTATTTTATGAATTGCAAGAAAAAAAATATAAACTAATTATTTTAATTATGCTCATTAAACATTAAGGAGATTAAAGATGGATTTAAAAATAGGAAGTTTCTTCAGTGCTGCCTGTACTGCTACTACAACTGTAGCATCAAGTGTTTATGGCTTTGGTAAAGATATACTTAGCAAGGGCTGTTCCGTATGTTCCTCTTTAACAGGCAAAGTGGGTCAAGTTGCAGGAAGATTTATCCCTACTGCGGTTTCTAACACAGTACAAGCATATCCAAAGACTTTTTCTTTTGTTACTGGTGTTGGAGTCACTGTTGCAGTTGGTAGTGTTGTTTGTCGGTTTTTCGCTAAAAGTGATGGGGCACATCCAAAAGATCCTGGCATTAATATGCATGAAACTAATGTAACTAGTGATGGGGACCTCTTGGTAAGTTCAGGGTATAAGGTTTAGATCTTCATTTAAGATAAATGGGCCTTAGGAAATTCTAAACTCTTATTTTAAGACTAGAGATGTCACATCTCTAGTCTTTTTCTATCTTCTATAAACTTTCACTAAGAGCTCCTGTTTCTTGCAGAGCGATTGTATCTTCTTCTATCTTATAGTTCCATATGCCTTCAGAGGAGATAAGAGGTCTTTTCTGAAGGATCACTTGGTCTTTTTCTTGAAAGGCTTGTAGGCAAATTCCATCTTCTACTTCAATGTGGATATCTTCTGTGAATTCGACATTTTCGGCGATAAAATAAGAGTTCCCTTTTAGAGTGATTTTGCATTTTTGATGGTAAGAGATTTGATCTCTCCAATAGATATTAGAAGAGGAACGATCAATCCCTTGGTTTTTTATTCGGACGTTACTTAAACGACATCTACCGATTTGTTGGGAATAGACTAAGCGATCTTCTAAATAATGTCCTATTACACGCTCAGCCATAATGTGGAGTACTCCGTCTAAATAGAGATTTTCTAATTGTACCTCTGCTATTTCTAAACGCAGCTCGCTCCCCCAAGTCATCTGGCCAGATTGGATTTTTTGTGCAATAATCGTGTATAGAGGCCCTAGAGCAGGATGGTATTGAAACAGGATAGAAGGACCTTTAGTTATATACTCTTGATGAGAAGAGAATGCAGGTAGAGAAAAATCACATCGATTTTTTAAAAGATCGTATCCATTATACAAGATATCGTAAAAACAGCCTTCTGGTGTCTCTAATAAAGAACTTGTTTTTGTAGATTTTTTTTTTACTGTGGAAATGGTTTTATGTCTTAAGTTATAGCTTAAAAAAGAACCTAACTCTTCTATTTGAGTAGCGGAGAAACACTCAGCGATATTTTGCATCATTGACTCTAGTCTGGCAATTTCGCATTCTTCGAGATGCCCTTTTTTATTGATAAAACAGGTTTTTTTCTGATTAACAAGCATCCCGGGAATAGGACATTTCTTAGTAACTTCTTCAATAGCCTTTACATCAGCAAATAAAATATTTGTATTGGAAAAAAAACGTGAATCAGAGCTTCCCTTTTTTAAAGGAAAATCTTTCATTTGGTATTTTTCAAAATCGCAATATTCAATGTTTGTTAAGCAATATTGTTTTTTTTCATTTACACAGAGCACATTAATCCCCTCTGCAGCTTCTAATAAACGCAAACAAGAAGCAAAGCCAAACTGTTTATTTTTTTGATAACCAATCCCAGAAAACGCAAGCAGTCCATAATCCACAGAAGCTACTGGATTGTTAATCTGTCGAACCAAAATCTTGGTATATCCTTGAGAGGTAAACCAAGTAAAGATCTTTTGTTCAATGGCTGTTTTCCATAGCATTCCATGGCCACCTGGCTTTCTTAAAATGCGATTATTTTGCGTTTGTAACCACTTCCCTTGGATATTTAATGCAGGCACAAGTGGTTGTTGAAAAAAACGAAAACAAGCTTGAGAACGCCCAAACCACTTATTTTGTTCGCAGATGAATAAAACGTGAAGATGATTGTCTTTTTCTTCAGAGGTCATCATAGCAATAGGTGTTGTAAGCTGTTTACCAAATAGTTTAAAGTAAAGATACTCTTTAGCTTGAAGATCGCGAATTAATCCTTCTAATAAGCTTCTACCACAAAGTTCAAGTTTTGCAGCAGGAAGAGAAGCATGCGTTACTGGGTCCATCAACTGCAATCGGTCAGCAGCTCCCCCTACAGGATAAATTTCTGCCAAATAAGGAAGTGCATAAAGCCCTTGTAAGGTATACTTACAAGTTGAAGAGTCCTCCTGTGCTATATCAATACATTCCGGTTGCTCATAGCTCTTGTGCTCATGGGATAAAGTATGATTGGCAAACAACGATAACATCGTGGCGTGATAGCCAACTATTCCCCCAATGGATTGATAAAAAGATTCAATCGGATAGAGATCTTTTAAAAGATTTTTTATTTGATTTTTATCAAATGGGTAAAAAAGATGGCCCTGATTAATCACGAGAATGGACTTCAAGATTAGCTGATCTTTTACACTCAGCAATAGATCGATTGCTTTTGGAAGAGGTTTTTCTAATAATTTTAAGCGCTCTTGATCGCTTTTACAAGAGCTAAGCTTATTTGCTAGAACAAAAAAAATCTCTGGATCTGCTATCATTGCTATATAAAATTAGCTATAAATTAAAGAATAAGACCAAATTGCCACGATCTAGTTCTAAATTGCAAGCGATCTTTTAAGGGTAAAAATGATTTTATAGAGAAATTTTCAACTCATTTATCCACAATTAGTTGAAAAAAAAGAAACGAGAATCTTATCCTTGTGAAGGTTTTATAAAACGATTTTTTTTGACTATAAATTCCCTCTAGAGATACAACATGTCCTGCGAGGGGAAAATAGAAAATGCTCAAATTAGCTATCCAAAGTTCTCGTTCTTTGGTTTTTCCATAAGGGGTTTATAGAAAAATCGTGGTACAATGTGGTTTTCATAAGGTTATTAGGATAGAAAAATTAAACGCAGTTTTTCTAAAAAAAAGCAACTGTGGGTAATTACAGTCATTTCGATAAGGAGAAGTAAATGGCAAAAAAAAAAGAATCTAAATTTATGCAAGCGCTGCAGATTAGTGATGAATTAGCTGCAGTTATTGGCAAAGGTCCGATGCCTCGGACTGAAGTGACAAAAAAATTGTGGGAATATATTAAAAAACATAAATGTCAAGATACCAAAAATAGACGCAATATTAATCCAGATGAAAAACTTGCCAAAGTTTTTGGCGGTAAGAAATCCATTAATATGTTTGAAATGACAAAAATTGTAAGCAAACATCTCAAAAGTTAACTAAAAGACAAGCTCAAAAAAGTGCATACACTTGCACTTTTTTTGAGCTTAATTTCAAAAAATATGTATCCCACTCCTCTTATTTCAGCTATTTTGCTTGCCGGTGGAAAAGGCACAAGATTAAAAAGTGCCATACCCAAACAATTTTTACCTCTAGGTTCAAAACCGCTGGCCTTACATAGCTTTGAACTTTTAGCAAAGTCTGATCTTATTACAGAAATCATCGTGGTTTGTGAGAGCTTTTATCGACATTTATTTAACTCTAAAACTCCTGTAAAAATTGGTTTTGCTAATCCAGGATTGAGAAGACAAGATTCTGTATCCAATGGCTTAGCACAAATCACAAAAGGTTCTTTTGTCTGCATTCATGATGCCGCTCGTCCTTTTCTGCAATTAGATGATTTAAAAAAAGTGATCGAACAAGCCTTGATTCATAAAGCTGCAGCTTTAGCTATACCTGCTAAAAATACCATTAAAGAAATAGATTCTACTAGTTTTGTCAGACAAACCCTAAATCGGGAAATTCTTAGAGAAACCCTAACCCCACAGGTTATTTTACTAGATCTACTGAAGAAAGGCCTACTTGAAGCAGAAAAAAAGAAAATAGACGTCACAGATGACGTCTCTGCTATAGAATTAATGGGCCATATGGTTAAACTCGTTTCAGGCAAATCCTCAAATATAAAAATTACTAGTCCCGAAGATCTGCAATTAGCACAAAGTTTTCTAAAATAATGCATAACTATAAATTATTCATTGCTTACGAGGGGACACGTTATTCAGGCTGGCAAATACAAAAAAACGGTATATCTATTCAGGCACTGTTGGAAAAGTATTTATCCATTATTCTGCGCAGTTCTATTAAAATTATAGGATCTGGTCGTACAGATGCAGGTGTACATGCAATAGGGCAAGTTGCGCATTTTAAAACAGCAACTTCTTTTGAGTTTTCTCGCTTACTTAAATCGTTGAATGGCTTACTTCCACCTGATATCAGAGTATTGAGTATTGAAGAGGTTCCGCTTGACTTCCATGCACGCTATAGTGCAATAGGCAAGGTATACCATTACTATTTATACGTAGGCCCTGTTAAGGATCCTTTTAATTGTTTCTATGCTTACAGAGTTCCTCATCCTGTACTTTTAAATACATTAATACAAGCAGCAAAGCTTTTTATAGGCACTCATGATTTTACTTCTTTTGCAAATAAAGCTACTACAGGCTCTGCTGCAAAAAATGCAGTCCGTAGCCTTAGACGCTTATCCATCCTGCAAGAAGAAGAGTATATTCGCTTAGAGTTAGAAGCGAATGGTTTTTTATATAAAATGGTTCGTAATATTGTTGGTACATTGCTTGATATCTGTGCAGGAAAAATAGAGCTAGAAAAAATCCCCGCTATTTTCCAAGCAAAAGATCGAAGATTAGCAGGACGCGCTGCACCTGCACAAGGGCTTATATTAGCTAAGGTAGATTATGAGACAACATGTCTATAGTCTCGATCTGCTGCTCTTTTTTTGTTAAAAAGTTAACAACCTTGATCCTCAAAAGACAAGGGTAAAAGCAATCGATCTCCAGATAACGGTACTTTATACTTTAGGTTGGGGTTGATAATATATATATAATCTTCGTGATACAAAGGAATAACTGGCATTTCATTTAAGAAAATCCTTTCCGCTTGTTCTAGAATTTGAGATCTTGCATCTGATTGCTCATAAAAAGACTTATCTAATAAACGGATATATTCCTGGTTTTCCCAATTGGAATAATTTTTAATATAATCTTTATACTTAAATCTTTCTAAAACACTCATAGGATCATTATATAGAGCGTCTCTGCGCATAAAACACATGTGATAATCTCCTTTAATCAATTTATCCATAATCGTTTTAGAGTCTAAATATTCTATTTTTATGAAAATATCTAAAGCATTTAACCACTGTTGCTGGAGTTTTTGCATCAACTCATCCGCTCCAAATGTTCGAGAATAATAATAGAGAATTACAGAATCAAAAATTTCTCTACTTATCCCCAGTTCAACCATTGCCTCCTCCAGAAAAGTCTTTGCTTGAACCACGTCATTATCTTTAAAGAAAGATCGATGGCGGTTTTCTTTTAAGCAAGGAGGAACAAGATTCGTTGCGCTCATGCTTGCTTGATAGGCAATATTAATATAATCAGCCAAGATGCTTTTTTTAATACCTTTTCCAAATGACCCAATCAGCTCTTGACGATTAATTGCCAAGCCAAATGCCCTACGGATTTTAGGATGATTAAAGGGAAACTTCTCTGTATTAAGAGTAATCAATAAAGTAGAAGCCCTTGGTTTGCGAGAAATTGTCCATTTTTTTTCTAAACTAGGAACTGCATCTAAAGGGATAGAAGTTAAAGAATCACCAATTACATCAATTAAGCCTTTTTCGAACATCTGTAGTGTGATTTGATCATTCTTAATCACATTGAAAATAATTTTTTTAGGTCGCAGATCTTGTGTTTTTCGATAGTGAGGATTACTTATAGCAATGATTTGGTTTTCATGATCCCACTTTTCCAATAGATAAGGACCATTACATAAGAAGTTA
The DNA here is from genome assembly GCF_018642185.1 of Candidatus Rhabdochlamydia sp. W815. Lineage (NCBI taxonomy): Bacteria > Pseudomonadati > Chlamydiota > Chlamydiia > Parachlamydiales > Candidatus Rhabdochlamydiaceae > Candidatus Rhabdochlamydia > Candidatus Rhabdochlamydia sp. W815. Next base: position 16,245 of record NZ_JAAVTY010000017.1, read on the forward strand.
AGACCTGCATGATCAGCCCAATTGGAATTCTGCCGATCATTTTTGATATTTACAGGGGAAAAAGAGGAGCAGGCAAGTAGTTTAAAAAGATAAGGAGTGGGTTTATCTAAAGTGATCCTAAGAGTTTTTGCATCTATTGCTTTGATACCTACCTCATCAAGAGGAATAAGGCCTTGTTTTGCAGCATCTGCATTTTTTATAGGAGAAAATAGATTTGATTGCAAGGAGGGAAATTTAGGATCTAGAATATCTTTCCAGGATTGTTCAAAATCATAAGCTGTCACAGGAGTGTTATTTGACCAAACCGTATCTCTTAAATGAAACGTAATCTGCAAATTATCTTCGGATAATTCATAGGATTCTGCTTGAGCAAGTTTAATAGAGCCATCTGGATAGAGTTTTACAAGTCCTTCAAAAAACAGAAAATGCATCTGAGAAGAATACTGTTCTCCTCCTTTACGAGGATCCATTGTTTTTGGTTCCGCTTTAATATTTAAGCGGAGTGTTTGAACTATTTTAGTTTGATTCAGGCTTTTAACAAATATAAAAAAAAAAAGGACGCCAGAGATAATAATTATGAGGAAAAAGGTTCTTTCCATAGAAAATAGCCTTGGGTCAATAATTCAAAAAAAACAAGAGTACTGCATTATACTATTAATTGCAAATTACAACCTTGCAATTTAATTTTCAATTAGGTCCAGAAATGTATTTTTGGAAAGAATTATATGTTTAAACAAATATGATCGATTCTATCTAGATGAATAAACCCCTTGACTCCTTCTGGACATATAGGGTTTACAAGAACAGCTTCTACTTTAGCTGCTTGCAATGCATGAATACCCTTTAATGTATCTTCAAACCCAATGATCCTCTCTTTTCTACCCAGTTGTTCTATCGCTTGTAAATAACCATCAGGAGCTGGTTTGGCTAATGGATAATCCTCACGTGTTATCCAAAGAGGGATGACATTTAAAATAGGAAGAGTTTTGCGAATAGGCTCTACTTGAGAGAGCGCAGAGTTTGTTACAACTGCAGATAGCGTATTACTCATAGCTAATGCTTGTAAAAGAGCATGAACTCCCGGCATAAGCTTTAAAATAGTGGTTTTTAGTAACTCTTGATAAATCTCTTTTTTTTCTTGATATAGTACCTCTTTTGATTTTTTTTTTAATAAAGTAGGAAATTCTTTTTGAAACGCTTTCCAAATTCCAAATGCACTTGAATGCGCTTCTTGGCAGAAACGAACAAAGTCCCAATTCAGACAAATCTCATTCTTAGAACACATTTCCCTATATGCAAGAAAATGCAAGGGTTCTGTGTCTACAAGCAGACCATCAAAGTCAAAGAGAATAATATCGTAAGAATCAAATAATTTTTTAAACATGTTTATTAGAGCTGTTGCATAACCTGAATTTTAAAGCGCCCAATTATAGCTTCCTGCTATAAGATTAAATCTTAAGCAAAAGCATCTCCGTCGATTTCTATATCGATCTACTATGATTTTAAAACGCTTAAGCATCCCGATTACATTTTCATTAATTACGCGTTCTTTGGCAAGGGATTGTTGTTTTTTCTTTTAGGCATATTTGTATGGGAATGAATCTTTTGCAGCCGATTGAATTTTTCTCATTGATTGAGTTATAAACCTTAGCCCTATGCAACCTGAAGCGAACTTTTTAACAAGAAATCAAAAAGACATCCTTAAGGCTCGTCATTGCCATGAACGGGATAAATCGTTGCAAATTACCTAAAAACATCCAGAGTAGAAATCAAATTCTTGCCTCCTTAATTCTCCTGATCTCAATCTGATTGAACGCCTTTGGCGACTCATGAATAAATAAAGTTCACAATAATCGGTATTATGAAAAATTTTTAAATTTCAAGACGGCAATTTATGCCTTTTTTGAAAACATTCCTAAATATCGGGAAGAACTGCAGCAATAAAGTGGATTGATAAGCAGCACGGTCCTCTATAGAGAGTACGTAATGTTTCCTTTGATGCTAAATGTTTATAGTATACACCATTATACTTTGGGACTAAACATGTAGCCTATTTCAGGTAATTATACAATTTGCAGTTTTCAAATTCTGTATATCTCTCTTTTGCTCTATAAAGAGCTTAATATAAATTAATGTATTATTTAAACACAATTATGTTAAAATAAATAATATAAAAATAACTCACTTAATAAGTAATAGTAATACTTAAAAACAAAGGTTGAACCTATCTTGAATTAAATTTACTGTTTTAAAGATACTTGCCGACTTAAGAAATTCATCCAATATCCCAGTAGTCCAAACATTAATAGTCCGTTCCAATATA